>NZ_CP030287.1:8534266-8620010 GCF_003287935.1 Streptomyces sp. ICC1 | reverse complement strand
GTGGCGTCTGTCAGGCTGTTTCCGTCGTCTTCGACGCCGGTTTATCAGAGCGGCTTTTGGCCGCTCTGGAAGCAGCTTTCGCTGCCCAAAGCCCCCTCTGCGCTACCATTCGATTTTCGTCTAGGAAAATTCCTCATGCAGCGTCTCGCCATACCTTCGGATTACGTCCTGCAGTTCATCCTGGGCCGCGCCTCCTATGTCCTCCCATGGGAGGACAAACTTTGCCCAGGTAATCCAGCAGATGATCCCGAAACTGGCGCAGAGGAATACAACGCATATGCCATCAAAAAGGCGCAGGAAGTCGGCAGAGCAACGAAACCAGACCCCGTGCTAGATGCAGTGTATTTGGCGTTAAAAACGCCTGGAGAGGCTTACAGGGCCCTTGCTGAGGATCTTGCGGAGGCTTATCAAGGTCGTTATAGGTTTCTCATAGACAATTTGGCCCAGTGGGACGAAGAAACCAGGTGGTTGAGGGCTGACCTGGTTTTTTCCAATTCTGAGCTTCGCCATTTGTCAGCCACGCAAGTGATGGCTTTACGAACAAGGGCCGCCGAGGCCTGACGCGCTGCGCTTGTCCCCTCGACCTCCATACGGGAACAGGTTCCCGTACTCCGATCGAGGCCAGTCCATCCACCGTTGAAATTCCTCAGGTCAGGGGCCGCGACCCCGGCTCGTCGTGACTCGCTTCACCGTCGCGGCGAACGGAGTCCCGGGCGGAGCGAACCCTTGACCCTTCGCTGATCAAATCACCCTCTGGCGCTCTGTTCCTGGCCACCGGCCGGGAGCGGAGGCCCCCAGCATGGGTGCTGTTGATTTTGCTTTTGGCGCTCTGGGTAGTATTGCGAAATGTTCTTCACCCCCCTCCCGGATCCTGTGGGGTGCTGTTACACCCCCACTTTACCGAAGACTCCTTCGTTTTTTGGCTCTGGAGTGGAGGCGCAAACCTCGCCCGTTATGTTCCTGGTCGTGATGAGAAAATTTGCCATCACCACTGAGGAGCTGGACATGAGGGTTTCAATCGAGCTGGATCGTAAGGATGTTTTGTCCCTGATCGCTGTTTTTCTGCTGATGCTCCCGGATTCCGGGGCTTTGCGCGGTTCTGAGGCGGGCGAGTCCCTGCTTTACTTGATACATAGAAACAATGTGTTAGCAGGTGCTATGCTCGGCCCCACGAATAAGGGGGCCATGAATGGCGCATAAAAAAACCCCTGAGAACTCTTCCAACTTGGCAGGCGGGGAGTTCACAGGGGCTGACGAAGCTAGGCTTCTGGACGAGAGAATAACACGCTACGGCGTGGCTCACACAAGGTCTCAGGCGATGCTAGAACATCTCCGAAAGACCCCGTCCGAAGCGACCATCAAGACTGCCGCTAGCCTTGCCAGCTGTGGTAATTACCTGCATTTCCGGGAGTACTTCACCGTGGGCAAGGTACGGCTGCATAGTGCGACGTTTTGCAAGCAGCACCTGGTTTGTCCGTTGTGCGGCATTCGCCGCGGTGCCAAGGCTCTTGGGGCTTACTTGACCCGCTGGCAGGTGATCCAGGAGGAACGCCCGGATCTGCGGCCCTATCTCCTGACCCTAACAGTCAAAAACGGGCCGGATCTTGAAGAGCGTCAATCGCACCTCGCGAAGTCGCTACGTCGCTTGATGGATCGTCGTCGCTACTTCAATGCCGGTACTCGTGGCGCTCCCTGGACAGAGCTTTGCAAAGCCGAGGGGGCCGTCTACACCCTCGAGCTGACCAACAAGGGCAATGGCTGGCACCCGCATTGTCACATGATCATTCTGGCCACATCACAGCCCTCCCAAACCGACCTCAGCACCGAGTGGCACAAGATCACCGGTGACAGCATGGTCGTGGATTGCAGGCCCATCCTGGGCGATCCCGTTGAGGGTTTCATGCAGGTGTTCAAGTACGCCGTGAAATTCTCCGATCTGACCTTGGCTGACAACTGGCACGCGGCGCAGATCCTCAAGGGCAAGCGCCTGCTGAACAGCTTCGGCTTGTTCCGTGGCGTTGAGATTCCCGACTCGCTGCTCGATGAGCCGCTCGACGGGCTCCCGTACCTGGATAGGTTCTATCGCTACCTGGGCGATTCATACCAGCCAGCGAGCATCAGGGAGTGAGGCAGGCGACAGCGTAGCGCCTGCCTGCCTCACTCCCTGAAATTGCCGCTCCTATGGCTCACCTATTGCTGCGGCAATAGGTGAGCCATAGGACCTGCAATACAACCGCCAAGAGCCAAAAACATAGAACCCAACAGCAAAATGCCGTCACCCCTGCGGGGCTCCGTGGCCGCCCCTCCGGGCCGCCCAAACCTCCCGGGGGAGCGCCCCGGAAGGCCTTCAGGGTTCTGAATCGCTGCGCGATCCGCCACCCTCTTTCCTCCCCTGCGCCCTGGACGGGCTTGTCTCGAAAATTCACCCGCGTGCGCGCCCGGCAAAGCCGGACCAACCCGCTTTCTGAGACTGCGCGACGCATCGGCGCGGGACTTCGTCCCTCCCTCTGCTGCTTCGGCTCGAAACCAGGTTGGTCCGGTTTCACCTGACGCGCACGCAAGCGGTGCGGCCGGATGCTTCGCACCCTGGTTTCGCCCTGGACGGGCTGCACCAGGGCAGAACGGAAAAATTCGGCCTGGGGGCCATTTTTCCTCACCCCCCTCGTGGGCTCGGGTGGCGTCTGTCAGGCTGTTTCCCGTCGTCTTCGACGCCGGTTTATCAGAGCGGCTTTTGGCCGCTCTGGAAGCAGCTTTCAGCTGCCCAAAGCCCTCTGCGCTACCATTCGATTTTCGTCTAGGACAATTCCTCATGCAGCGTCTCGCCATACCTTCGGATTACGTCCTGCAGTTCATCCTGGGCCGCGCCTCTTATGTCCTCCCATGGGAGGACAGGCTTTGCCCAGGTAATCCAACAGATGATCCCGAAACTGGCGCAGAGGAATACAACGCATATGCCATCAAAAAGGCGCAGGGAGTCGACAGAGCAACGAAACCAGACCCTGTGCTAGATGCAGTGTATTTGGCGTTAAAAACGCCTGGAGAGGCTTACAGGGCCCTTGCTGGTGATCTTGCGGAGGCTTACCAAGGCCGTTATCGGTTTCTCATAGACAATTTGGCCCAGTGGGACGAAGAAACTAGGTGGTTGAGGGCTGATCTGGTCTTTTCCAATGCTGAGCTGCGCCATTTGTCAGCCACGCAGGTGATGGCTTTACGAACAAGGGCCGCCGAGGTCTGACGCGCTGCGCTTGTCCCCTCGATCTCCATACGGGAACAGGTTCCCGCACTCCGATCGAGGCCAGTCCCTCCACCGTTGAAACTTCCCAGGTCAGGGGCCGCGACCCCGGCTCGTCGTGACTCGCTTCACCGTCGCGGCGAACGGAGTCCCGGGCGCAGCGAACCCTTGACCCTTCGCTGATCAAATCACCCTCTGGCGCTCTGTTCCTGGCCACCGGCCGGGAGCGGAGGCCCCCAGCATGGGTGCTCTTGCTTTTGGCTGTTGCCGGTCTGGGTAGTATTGCGAAATGTTCTTCACCCCCCATCCGCTGGGGGCTGAGGAGCTGAGGGGCCGACGGGCTGACGGGGGCTGAGGGGGCGCTCGGCGCGGGGCGGCGCGACCGCCCCGCCCCGCGCCGGCCGCGCCCAGTCCGTGCTCCCGTGCCCGGTCCGTGCTCAGTCCGCGTCGAGCGCGAACCCGGCCTCGCCCCGGACCCGGCCGTTGACCTGGAGCTGCACCAGGTGCTCGCCGGAGTGGTAGCGGCGGGTGGTGATCGGCTTGAAGGAGTGCCGCTTGGTGCCGGTGAGGGTTTCGCCGGGAGCCATGCGGCGGGTGGTGAGCTTGAAGACCTTGGGCGTGCGGGTGCCGTTGGCCTTGACGTGGTGGACCACGTAGTCGATGACCAGCTCGGCGGGGAGCGCGCCGGTGTGGGTGACGGCGTAGTCGAAGACCAGGTACGAGCCGACGGCGACGCGCGGCGTGGTCACCACCGGCCCGCCCACGGTGACCGGGGCGTCCGGGTCGTGGCCCAGCAGGGTCAGTGCTCCGGGGTGCCCGGCCTTGATCAGGGTGCGCAGCCCGTGCCGGACGACGCGGTCCGTCGTCGGGGCGGGGTCGGCCCGCCAGCCGGCGGCGATGTCCACGGCGAGCCCGGGGTGGTCGCGGCTGATGTCGTTGAGGTGGTTGGCCACGGAGCGGCGCACGTACTCGGACTCGTCGCGCCGCAGGGCGTCGAGCACCGGCACGGCGGGCCGGGGGTCGGCGATGAACGCGGGCAGGTGCGGGGCCCACGGCAGCCGGGGCCGGGTGCCCTCGCTCGCCAGCCGCCTGACGTGCGGGTCCGGGTCCGCGGTCCAGCCGGTGATCACCGCCAGGGCGCGGCCGGGATCGGCGCGCAGGAACGGGCGGACGGCGGATTCGGCGGTCAGCCGGGGCGTGAGGTCGTGGAGCAGCGCGAGGGCCGGTTCGAAGGCCGCCAGTCCGCGGACGGCGACGGCCTCGTTGACCGGGAAGGTCATCCAGCCCGTGAAGGCGGGGTCCTCCAGTGCCGTGCGCAGCACGGCCTCGAAGGCCGGCCAGTCCTCGGGGAGGTCGGTGAGGGCGGCGTCGCGGACGGCGGTGACGCGGGTGCTGAACCCGAGCCCGTCGAGGTTCGCGGCGCGGGCGAGGAGGGCGGGTGAGCGGCGTCCGCGGGCCGCCCGGGCGAGCACCCGGGCCAGGTTACTGACGGTATCCGCGCTGAGGAGCTCGTCGGCTGTGGGCATGGGGCCAGTCTGGCGGACGGAGGCCCTGGATTGGGGGCCGGAAAACTTGCACGGGAAAGTTTTGAATCGGACATAACGGGCAGGGCTACGGTTTCCGCATTCCGGAAACTTGGGCGCCGAGCCTTCCGAACGGAGATTGGGCGCCCGAGTGAACCTTGTATTACGGGAGCGTGAACTGTCCCGACCTCAGGATTCCAAGGGCCTTGGGCCCGTGGACTACCGGACTTAAGACCTCCGGATGAGGAAACCGCAGCATCTAACGTCCCTACTCATGACACAGCTGGACGTTCGGCCCCCGGTCGGAGACACGGTAAGCGGCGCCACCCGCGAGGGCGGCTCCGGCGGCGATGTCCGCGGCAAGGGCCTGGGCAAGGGCTCGGTCGGCCTGGTGGGAAGCGCCGTCATCGGCATCTCCACCGTCGCCCCCGTCTACTGCCTGACCTCGACCCTCGGGTCCACCGCCGGCGAGGTCGGCGTCCAGATGCCGGCCGTCTTCCTGGCCGGCTTCCTCCCGATGCTGCTGGTCGCCTTCGCGTACCGCGAGCTCAACAAGTCCATGCCCGACTGCGGCACCTCCTTCACCTGGACCGTGAAGGCCTTCGGCCCGCGGATCGGCTGGATGTGCGGCTGGGGCCTGGTGATCGCCACGATCATCGTGCTCTCCAACCTGGCCGGCGTGGCCACCTCCTACTTCTGGCTGCTGGCCGGCGAGATCACCGGCAACCCGGCGATCGCCGCCCTCGACGACAACAAGCTCGTCCACATCGCCACCTGCCTCACCCTCATCGCCGTCGCGACCGCCATCAGCTACCGCGGCATGACGGCCACCAAGGGCGTCCAGTACGCGCTGGTCGGCCTCCAGCTCGCGGTCCTCGCCATCTTCGTGGTGATGGCCTTCCAGAAGGCCTCCGCGGGCACCTTCGACACCGGCCTGGACTTCTCCTGGCAGTGGATGAACCCCTTCGCGGTCGAGTCCATGGCGGCCTTCACCGCCGGACTCTCGCTCTCGATCTTCATGTACTGGGGCTGGGACGCCTGCCTGGCCACCAACGAGGAGACCACCGGCTCCACCAAGACCCCCGGCCGCGCCTCGCTCATCGCGATGGTCGTCCTCGTCGGCTCCTACCTGGCCACCGGCATCGCCGCCCAGATGGCCGTCGGCTCCGGCACGGTCGGCTTCGGCCTCGGCAACCCGGAGACCTCCGGCAACGTCTTCGCCGCCCTCGCCGGCCCCGTCATGGGCCCGGGGCTCGGCGTCCTGCTCTTCGTCGCCGTCCTGGCCTCCGCGACCGCCTCCCTGCAGACCACCTTCATCCCGGTCGCCCGCACGGTCCTGGCCATGTCCACGTACGAGGCGCTGCCGCCCTCCTACGCCAAGGTCCACCCGAAGTTCAAGACCCCCGGCCGCGCCACCGTCATGGCGGGCGTCGCGACCGGCGGCTTCTACACCGTGATGACCCTGGTCAGCGAGAACGTCCTCACCGACACGATCTTCGCGCTCGGCCTGATGATCTGCTTCTACTACTCGCTCACGGCCTTCGCCTGCGCCTGGTACTTCCGCGGCGAGCTGCGCCGCTCCGCCCGCGACCTCTTCTTCAAGGGCGTCTTCCCGGTCCTCGGCGGCCTGCTGCTCGCCGCCGTCTTCTTCAAGACCCTCTACGACGCCTGGGACCCCTCCTACGGCTCCGGCTCCACCATCCCCGGACTCGGCGTCGGCAGCGTCTTCGTCATCGGCGTCGGCCTCCTGGCCCTCGGCCTGGCCGTCATGTTCGTCACCGAACGCCGCAGCCCGGCCTTCTTCCGCGGCGAGGTCCTGACGAAGTCCACCCCGGCCCTGGTCGTCGAAGACTGACCGACCGTTGTTCACCCCCATGGCCTCCGCGACCTGGACCTGGGTGGTGTGCTGCCGCTTGCGGACCTCCGCGAGGCGGTGCGCGCGCACGACGGCGATCATCTCCGCCGCGCCCCGGTCGATCTCGTCCTGCTCGGCGGGCGAGAAGGTGAACTCCTCGACGAGGTCGTCCCAGCGGGCGACCTTTGGTGTGCGGTCGGGCGTCGGCATCACGGGGGTCCTCCTCCTGCTGTTTCAGGTAATCCTCGTACGCCGCCTCGGCCCGGGGGATTCCCGGAATCGCGGAACGGGTGGGAGCGGACCGGTGACCCGTAGCCGCACGGGGTCGTTGGGCCGGGCATGAACGCCATCAAGCGCAGCCTCGCCGCCCTCGTCCTGTCCGGGGGAGCGGCCCTCGCCCTGACCCCCGCCGTCGCGCACGCCGCCGACGAGCCCGCCATCCAGGGGCCCCCGATCACCCAGCGCGTCGGCGACATCGTCGACCACCCCGGCGGCGCGATCAAGGACGCCAAGACCGCGGTGGAGGTCACCGCCTCGGCCGCCGGATCCGCGTCCAAGGCCACCGACGCCTCGCTCGCCGGAGCCGGAACGGCCCTGTCCGCCGGACTACCGAAGCCCCCGAAGGTCGGCGGCTGACCCAACCGCGGTCTCTTATACACATACGCCGCCTCCTCCGCCCCCCTCCTGGTACACCTTTGTCGGCGCCACCCTCCGCGTCGCACACCAGGGCGGCGCGGCGAACGAGGTGACCGCCGACGCCTGGGGCCCCGGCGCCGACTGGATCCTCGACCGGCTGCCCGAACTCCTCGGCGCCGCGGATGACCCCGCCGCCTTCGTCCCCCGCCACCGGCTCCTGCACACCGGCCACCGCCGCCGCCCGGGCCTGCGCCTGACCCGCACCGGCCTGGTCCTGGAGTCCCTGATCCCGACGGTCCTGGAGCAGAAGGTCACCGCCGACGAGGCCTACCGCGCCTGGCGCCGCCTCGTACGGCAGTACGGCGAGCCCGCCCCCGGCCCGGACCAGGGCCTCCACGTCATGCCCGACGCCCGCACCTGGGCGATGGTCCCCTCCTGGGACTGGCACAAGGCCGGCGTCGACGCCAAGCGCTCCGCCGCCATCGTCCGCGCCGCCCGCGCGGCCGCCCGCCTCGAAGAGGCCGCGGCCATGGACCTGCCCGCGGCGACCGCCCGTCTGGAGGCGATCCCCGGCATCGGCCCGTGGACCTCCGCCGAGACCCTCCAGCGCAGCAACGGCGCCCCCGACGCCGTGACCACCGGAGACCTGCACCTGCCCGGCATCATCGGCTACGCGCTGGCCGGGAACCGGGACGCCGACGACGCCGCCATGCTGGAGCTCCTCGCCCCGTACGCCGGCCAGCGCCACCGCGCGGCCCGGCTCATCCTGCTGTCCGGCGCCGCCCCGCCCCGCCGCACCCCCCGCATGCCCAGGGGCGACATCGGCAGGCTCTGAGCGTCTGAGCGTGTGAGGGTGTGAGGGTGTGAGGGTCTGAGGGGCGGCGGCCGGACTCAGCGGACCTCGATGAACTCCTCCGCCGCCCGCGCCGCCCGCTCCGCCGGAGCGGCCGCCGCGTGGCCCACGGCCACCGCGCCCATCGGGTCCCAGTCCTCCGGCAGCCCGAGCACCTTGCGCACCACGTCGCGGCAGAACATCGTCGAGGACACCCACGCCGATCCCAGCCGCTCCCCGGCCAGCGCGACCAGGAAGTTCTGCACGCCCGCGCCCATGGAGACCACGAACATCTCCCGCTCCGCCGCGTCCCGCCGCGCGTGCCCGTAGTCGTGCGCGCCGTCCGTGACCAGGCACGGCACCACCAGGTACGGCGCGTCCCGCAGCACGTCGCCGCGCCGGACCCGCTTCGCCACGGAATCCTCGGACTTGCCGTCGCGCCGCAGGTCCGCGATCCAGGCGTCCCGCATCGCGTCCAGCAGTTCCAGCCGCGCCGCCGCGGACTCCAGCAGCACGAACCGCCACGGCGTCGTGTGGTGCGGTGCCGGGGCCGTCACGGCCGCCGCCACCGCGCGCCGGACCGCGCCCGGGTCGACGGGCTCCGCCGTGAAGGCCCGTACGGTGCGCCGCTGCGTCACCGCTTCCCGTACCGCCTCCGAGGTGCCCAGCCGGAACATGTCGTCGGCCGGCGACCGCACCAGGTCGGCCGCCGAGGACCCCTCGCCCAGTACGTGCGCCAGCCCGCGCACGACCGCCACCGGAAGGCCCCGCGCCTTGCCCTTGACCAGGTCGCCGGCGGCGGCCAGCTCGTCGGCGGTCGCGACGATCGTGGCGCTCAGCGGGTTCCCGTGGGCATCGGTGCCGCCGCGCAGGTCGTCCAGGACCCGGACGCCCGCCGCGCCGATCGCCACGTCCGTGAGCCCGGTGCGCCACGGCCGTCCGAAGGTGTCCGTCACGATCACGCCCACGTCCACGGACAGCAGCTCCCGCAGCCCCGCCCGGATCGCGGCGGCCGAGCCGTCCGGGTCCGCGGGCAGCAGCAGGACGGTGCCGGCGGCGGTGTTCGAGGCGTCGACGCCCGCCGCCGCCATGACCAGCCCCTGCCGGTTCTCCACGATCCGCAGGGGACCCCGGCGCGCGACGACCCGCACGGTCTCGGCGTCTATCGCGGCCTCGCGCGTATCGGCGCGGACGATCCGGCCCTCCGCCTTGGAGACGATCTTCGAGGTGACGAGCAGGACGTCGCCGTCCCGCAGCCGGGGCCCGGCGGCCGCGATCAGCGCCGCCAGGTCGTCACCGGGCCGCACCTCGGGGATCCCGCCGACCGCCCGCACCTCGTAGGAGGTCGCGTGCGGGGCCGTCACCGGGAGGCCTCCGCCAGTTCCAGCGCGGCCCGCGCCATGTCCGCCGTGGCGGCCAGGTCCGTCATCATCAGCGGGACCGCCCGGCAGGTGATGCCGGCGGCCTCCACCTCGGCGACGGCGTCCGCGTCGGCGGTGTCGACGAGCCAGCCGTCGAGCAGCCCGGTGCCGTAGTGCAGGGCGACGGCGGCCGCGGTGGACTCGACGCCGACGGCGGCGAGCACCTTGTCGGCCATGCCGCGCACGGGCGCGCCCCCGACGATGGGGGAGAGGCCCACGACGGGCGCCGAGGCGGCCGCCACGGCCTCGCGGATGCCGGGCACGGCGAGGATGGTCCCCACCGAGACCACCGGGTTGGACGGCGGGAAGACGATCACGTCGGCGGCCGCGATGGCCTCCAGGACTCCGGGGGCGGGCTTGGCCTGCTCGGCGCCCACGGGGACGACGGCCTCGGCGTCCACCGCGGCGCGCATCCGGACCCAGTACTCCTGGAAGTGGATGACGCGGCGCTCGCCGGTCTGGGAGTCGGTGATCGCGACGTGGGTCTCGACCCGGTCGTCGGACATGGGGAGCAGCCGGACGCCGGGCTGCCAGCGTTCGCAGAGGGCCTCGGTGACGGCGCTGAGCGGGTAGCCCGCACCGATCATCTGGGTACGGACGATGTGGGTGGCGAAGTCGCGGTCGCCGAGGCCGAACCAGGTGGGTCCGACCCCGTACGCCGCGAGTTCCTCCTTGACGGTGAAGGACTCGTCGGTGCGGCCCCAGCCCTGGTCCTCGTTGATGCCACCGCCGAGGGTGTACATCACCGTGTCCAGATCGGGGCAGACCTTGAGCCCGAACAGGTGAATGTCGTCACCGGTGTTGCCGATGACCGTGATGTCCGCGTCGGGAACCGCGGTCTTTAGTCCGCGGAGGAAACGGGCGCCGCCGATGCCGCCGGCCAGAACAACAATGCGCATGGAGACAGTCTGTCAGCCGAAGGCTGATCCCTTGAGGGGTGGTGGTCGGGCGACGGGCGGGACTGTCAGCCGAAGGCTGATCCCTTGAGGGGTGGTGGTCGGGCGACGGGCGGGACTGTCAGGCCGCCCGCAGCGGGTGACGCCCCGGTCAGACCGGGAGGGTCTCGGTCAGGGCCGGGGAGCAGCTGTGCATCGGCATCCGGGTCAGGCCGGGGAAGTACACGTGCAGGCTGACCGCTCCGTCGAGGGTGTCGTTGACGACCTCGTGGGCGTAGCCCGGGGCGAAGATCCGCTGGGAGCCGGCGCCGAGGGCGAGCGGGCCGCGGGCGGTGTGCTCGGTGAGCTCGCCCTCCAGGACGGTGAGCACACCGGAGGAGTCGCCGTGGTCGTGCAGGCCGCTGCCCTGGCCGGGGACCCAGCTGAGGAGCCAGACCTCGTAGCCGAATGGGGTCTCCCCTGCTCGAGCGGAGCCGAGAGCTTGGGGAACGGTGCGCAGCCGGTGGTACCAGCGGGTGGTGGCGTCGTAGCGGACCAGGTGCTCCCACTCGGAGCGGTTCTCGGCGATGGAGCGGGCGAGGCCCACGAACTCGGCGACGGTGGCCGGGTGCTCGGGGGCGGGCCGCAGGAGGTGCTGGACGGAGAGGATGTCGCCGGCGATCTGGAGGTCGCTCTCGACCCTGTCCCTTATACGCATCGCGACGGCGACGGCCGCCGCGGAAGCCGATGGCGCCGTCGGCGGAGCGGTCCAGGAGAGTGCCCGCCGCGCTGTCGGCGCTCCGGGTGTCCTGGACGTAGCTGCCCCGGCCGGGATCGCCCTCGGAGACGTGGGCGGCCAGCCCGCGCAGCCCCCACACGTACCCGGCGCCGCCGAGGAGCAGGGCGCAGCAGATGGCGGCCGGCAGGAAGCCCCGTACGGCCCTCCCGCGAACCTCTGTGAACATGCGGCACTCCCGCCCCGACGACTCCTACGACGTCCAGTCCGACCGCAACGGACCGGCAGGGGTTCCCTCGTCGCGGCGTGTCCGTCCTCACACTCGCGCGGGGACGGCTCGGGGGCCGGTTCGCGGGCGGCCGCGAGGGGGTGCGGCGGCCGGTACCCTTATTGCGAACAGCTCGCAATAAGGGTGAAGGTGGCGGTGTGGCGGGGTCTCCGGTGGTGCTCGGGATCGAGTCTTCGTGCGACGAGACCGGGGCGGGCATCGTGCGGGACGGGAGACTGCTCGCGCACGTCGTCGCCTCCAGCATGGACGAGCACGCCCGCTTCGGCGGCGTCGTCCCCGAGATCGCGGCCCGCGCCCACCTGCACGCCTTCAACCCCGTGGTCCGCCAGGCCCTCGACCAGGCCGGACTGCGCGCGGACCAGCTCGACGCGATCGCCGTCACCACCGGCCCCGGCCTCTCCGGCGCCCTCCAGGTCGGCCTGGCCGGCGCCAAGACCCTCGCCTACGCGCTCGGGCTGCCGCTCTACGGCGTCCACCACCTCGCCGGGCACGTCGCCGCCGACACCCTGGAACACGGTCCGCTGCCCGAGCCCTGCATGGTGCTGATCGTCTCCGGCGGCCACACCTCGCTGCTCCTGGTGCGCGACCTCGTGCGCGAGCCGATCCTGCACCTCGGCGACACCCTCGACGACGCCGCGGGCGAGTGCTTCGACAAGGTCGCCCGCGTCCTCGGGCTGCCCTACCCGGGCGGCCCGGCCATCGACCGCGCCGCCCGGGGAGGCGACCCCAAGGCCGTCGCCTTCCCCCGTCCGCTGACCGGCGGGCCGCGCTCGGGGGACCCGTACGCGTACTCCTTCTCCTTCTCGGGGCTCAAGACGGCCGCCGCCCGCTGGGCCGAGGGCCACCGGCAGCGCGGCGAGGAGCCGCCGGTCGCCGACGGCGCGGCCTCGCTCCAGGAGGCGGTGGCCGACGTGCTCACCCGCAAGGCGGTCGCGGCCTGCAAGGAGTACGGCGTCGGCACCCTGGTGGTCGTCGGCGGGGTGGCCGCCAACTCCCGGGTCCGCGCCCTCGCGGAGCGCCGCTGCGCCTCCGCCGGGATCGAGCTGCGGGTGCCGCCGATGACGCTGTGCACCGACAACGGCGCGATGATCGCCGCCATCGGCGACCTGCTGGTGCGGGCGGGCGTGGAACCCGCCCCGCACCAGCTGACCATCGACCCGTCGGCGCCCCTGGAATACGCATCCCTCAACCCGGAGGCCAGGATCTAGTGCTGTGGCCGCGGCGCGGGCGGCTACTTCGACGGGCTCACCTGGACCGTCGTCACCGCCCCGCCTGAGGCCTCCTTCGCCACCGCGATCCGGGTCCCGGTGTCCGGCACCTTGACCCCGAGCTGCGGCAGCCGCGCGTCCCAGTAGGTCCCGCGGCGGTCGTCGAAGACCGGCACGCCCGGCCGCGCCGGGATCACCGTCGGCGCGCCCGCCTTGTGCAGGACGATCCGGTCGCTCCTGCCGAGCGAGAAGGTGGCGTCGAAGGTCTGCGCGCGGGCGTTGAGCAGGGTGCCGTCCGCGTACGTCAGCGGCTCCGGGCGGGCGTCGACGGGCAGCAGCAGGCCCTCGCCCGGGTGCGCCTTGGTGGTGTTGTCGCTCTGCGCCGTGTTCCAGAGCCAGACCAGCACGCCCTCCTGGTACGGGAAGAACTCCACCTTGTCGCCCGTGAAGCCGAAGTTGTACGGCCCGGTCTTGAGCATGCTGCCGTAGCCGGTGTGGCGCCGGTTCTCCACGAAGTACGCGCGCGGGTGCTGCTCGCTGCCCGTACGCCCCTGCGTGCGCGACCACTTGACCGCGCTCCAGCCGTTCGCGCCCTGCTCCGCCCCGTCGTGCAGCAGTTCCGTGACGTCGCCCGCCGTGCCGTCGCCCGCCGTGATGCGGATGTCGTCGAAGGCGACGCCCTTGCCGTGGGTGTTGCTGTCGGAGGTGACGCGCAGCCTCAACTGGACCGGCCCGCCCGCGAACCGGTCCAGCGGAACCGACAGCCGCGTCCAGCCCGCCGAGGTGCCGGTGATCCCCTTCGGCCCGGTCGGCGCGGAGTCCACCGTGCCCGGCAGCGCCGTCCACCCGGACCCGCCGTCCGTGGAGGCCTCCACCGTCAGGTAGTCGAAGTCCTGCTCGATGTCGTACCAGACCCGGGCGTCGAGCCGGGCGGGCGTCCCGGCCGGCGTCCCCGTGAGGTCGACCGTGCGGGTCAGCGTGTTGTCCATGAAGTCGCCCGTACCGCTCCACCACTGGCTGCCGCCCTCGTACGGGTCGGCCAGCTCGGTCGTGGTCACGGACGGCGGCAGGTGCACCAACAAGGCCTGCGGATCCTCGGTGTTGTAACCGGACACGCCGAGCGTCGCGCGCGTGGTGCGGCCCGCGTCGGCCTCCGTGTACTGGAGCCAGCCCAACTGCAGCTTGCTCCACGGGTCGAGGTCGCCCGGGAACTCGCCCGTGGACTTGGGGCCCTTGCCCAGGTACGAGGCGGAGGACATCAGCGACCAGAAGTTGACGCTGTTGTCCCCGTCCGAGCTGTAGAGGTCCGGCAGGCCCAGATCGTGCCCGAACTCGTGCGAGAAGAGCCCGGCGCCGCTGTTCTCGCCGCCGGTCAGGTAGTCGCCGGCCCAGATGCCGGTGTCGCCGACCGGGGTGCCGCCCGCCTTGTTGCCCTCGGGGCCCGCGCTGCCGGCCTGGTTCCAGTAGGCGAACCAGCGGTGCGCCCAGACGGCGTCCTTGCCCTGCGCGCCGCCGCCCCAGGTCCCGTCCTTGCCCGCGTGGACGACGACGAGGTGGTCGAGGTAGCCGTCCGGCTCGTCGAAGTTCCCGTCGTGGTCGGCGTCGTAGCGGTCCCACACGTCGTACTCGGCGAGCTGCGCCTTGATCTGCCCGGGCGTACGGCCCTTGGCGCGCTCGGAGTCGTACCAGGCGGCCGTGGCGTCCCGGATCATGTCCCAGTTGGACCGGCACTGGCCGGACTCGGAACAGTTGTCCGTGCCGTAACGGGCCTCGTTCCAGGGGAGCTTGACCCAGTCGCTCACCGTGCCGTCCATGTCGTAGCGGCCGGAGGACTGGAGGCGGTAGTAGGCGCGCATGGACGCCGACTGCGGGTCGGTGGAGAAGAACTGCTTCTGGTAGAAGGCCCGGTCGAAGTCCTTGCGCCACAGAGTGTGGTTGTCGTCCTTGGCCGGCTTGCCGATGGTGTTGTGCAGCGGGCCGGGAGTGCCGCCGAAGCGCGGCTTGCCCTCGAACTCGGTCGTGTTGTCCACCTGGTCGCCGAACTCGGCGAGGATCACGAAGACCTTGTCCTTGCGTTCCCGGGCCAGCTCGACGTACCGCTTGCCGACCTTCGCCTGGCGCGGGAGCGTGCCGTCCGCCTCCGCCCGCAGGCCGCCTGCGAGCCCGGCCTCCGCGCCGCCGGCGCCGCCGCGGGCGATGTCTTCGAGGGCTTGGCGGCGCAGGGCCTGGCGTTGGAGCTCCAGGGGCGCGAGCGGCGGGGCGGCGGCGTGCTGCTGCCCGGTCTGCGGTCCGGCCGCCCCCGCCGGCGTCTCCGAGTCCGGCGTCCCGCAAGGCCTCCAGCAGCGGCCCCACCACCCGGGGCGAGAGGCTCTCCCGCCCGCACGGGGTGCGCGGATGCGCCAGCACCTCCCCGGCCCCGGCGGCCACCGCCCCCAGCGCCGACTCCACCAGGTCCTGCGGGGACAGCGGCACGGCCGCCCCGTCGCGGGCGCCCCGCGAACCGTTCAGCGACACCAGCAGCGGCGCCGGCGCCCCGGGCCCGGACACCCGCCCTGACACCGGAGGTCGCCCGGGCCCTGACACCGGAGGCCGCCCGGGCCCGGACACCGGACCCGGCTCCCGCCCCGGCCAGCGCCGAGTCCGCCAGCGCCGGTCTCGGCACCACGATCCCGCAGCCCGCGCACACCGGCCCGTCCCACGCCCACACCGCGGTGGCGGGCGCCACCGCCGGCCAGTGCAGCTCCCGCGCCCCGCAGACCGGGCACACCGTGCCCGGCTCCGACTCCAGCGCCACCACCAGCCGCCGCAGCACCTCGCCCAGCGCCCCCTGCGGCCGGACCCCCGGATCGGCGCACCGCACCACCGCGTCCCCGCTGCCCGCCCAGGCCCACTCCGGCCGCCGCAGCCCGTCGTGCTTCTCGCGCCGGCGCCGCGCCGCGAACTGTCGTTCGTACTCCAGCCAGACCGCCCGCGCGTCCTCCAGCTCCTCCAGCGCGGCCACCAGCCGCGAGGGGTCGGCCGCCCGGTCCTCGGGGCCGATCCCGTGCCGGGCGCACAGGTGCCACCAGGTCGCGCGGTGCCCGTACGGGGCGAACCGCTCCAGGCAGCGGCGCAGCGAATGGCGCCGCAGGGCCCCGTCGTTGTGCGCGTCACGCACCTGGTAGGCCAGACTCCGGAAACCCGCCATCACCCTTCACCTCCGTCGAGCGCCCAGCGCCGAGCGCCGCGCCCGCCGCGCACCGCGCCGTGAGCCCAACATGCCCTGCCCGGTGTGGGCGCATGCGGGGGCGGTCGAGGCGTGCGGGTGGCACATGGCCGGAACTCAGCGCCCCATGCGCCCCGCCACGACCACCAGCCGGGCCAGCTCCTCGTGGCAGATGTCGCTGTGCGCCCCCGAGGGGGCCCCGCCGCGCCGGACCACGGAACCGGCGTCCACGCTGACGCAGCCCGCCGCCGGCAGACCGTCGCGCAGGGCCGCGTCGAGGGTCAGCCGAGGCGCCCCCGGGACCCCCCGCACCCCGTCGTGCCCGATCGCGCCCCACCGCTCGTCGAAACCGAGGAGACCGGCCGAATCACCCGCCATCCGGGAGGCCAGCGGATAGAACACCTTGAGGGAGGAGTCGTAGGAGGAGTGGCAGGCCGTCACCGGGCCGTCGACCCGGTGCTGCAGCCCGCGCAGGGCCCCGCCGCGGCCCCGGTCGTGGGGCAGGCTGTCGGCGAACGCGTAGTGGGAGAAGGCGCCTTGGAGGAGCGTGAGGGACTTCACGTTCCGGGCCCCGGCCGGCAGCGCGCGCAGCGCGAAGGACACCACCCGGCCGCCGAAGCTGTGCCCGATGAGATGGACCCGCAGGGCCGGCCGCCGGTGCGCCAGCTCCGCCAGCACCGGCCCGAGCCCGTACTGGCCGACCACCCCGGCGCGGGCCTTCATCTGGTAGTACGTGGCCTGCCGCAGCACCTCCTTGGCGCCGCTCCACAGCGTCCGCAGCCCCGGGCCCGCCGAGGGGCCGGGTGCGGCGGGGCCCTCGGGGCAGGCGGCGCCCGCCTCGGCCAGGGCATCGGTGAACTCCCGGCACACCCGCAGCACGTCCTCGGTGAGGAAGGCCGGGACCTCGCGCGCGGCGAAGGCCGACCCCAGGTCGTCGCCCGCGCCCACCCCGTCCACCCCGGCGAGCTCCCTGACCAGCGCGCCGAACTCGGTGAAGGCGCCCTCCAGCGCCGGCCGCTCCTCCAGCAGTTCGGCGATCCGGTCGAGCTCCGCGGCCCGGCCCGGCCAGAACGCGCCGAGCGCCCGGCGGGTGGCCGGCGCCAGGGCCGTCCCGTGGCCCGGTTCCGCGAGCCCGTCGCGCGCGCCGAGGGCGTCGAGGGCGTCGAAGTCGGGTATCGGCTCGTCGGAGAACCGGATCGAGGGCCACACGACCCCCGCGTACCCCAGTCGCACCCCGGTCCCCACCAGATCCGCGAAGGGGGCGTAGAACCGGTCGAAGAGCCGCGTCGCGGTGGACCGGTCGGAGTTCCATCCGTGGGCGAAGACCAGCAGGTCGGTCGCCTCGATCCCGAAGACCGCCTCCCGCGCGCCCGGGGCCGCGTCGCCCTCGGCGTCGTAGGTCAGTTCCACGTACGGTCCGGCCCCGATCCCCGCCGCGCCCGCAGCCGCCGTCGCACCGATGTGCACCATGACGTCCCCCTCCACGCCGTGTCCTGCCGACAGCATCCTGCGCGGACCCCCGCTCGGCCAGCCCCCTCGCAGCTCCCGCGCGGCCGCCGGTCGGCGCCCCGCGCGCCACCGGCTCACGGATAGAGCAGATAGCCCTCCCGCAGCGCCGCGAAGCCGGCCAGCTCCGCCGCCCAGTCGGCCGCGATCTCCTCCACGCCCGCCCCCGCGTCGACCATCACCCGGACCCGGTCCGACCCCGTCAGGCGGTCGATCCAGTGGTCCGCGCGCCACGCGAAACCGCTCCACGTCCGGCGCGCGGTGACCAGCAGCCCGATCCCGGCCCGGACCGGATCGAAGGCCTCCCGGTCGTGCACGATCAGCCGGACCCCGCCGCAGAGCCTCCCCGAGTGCTTGGAGAAGGAAGGCGTGAAATACGCCTCCCGGAACCACACGCCGGGCAGTCCCAGCGCGTCCGCCGCCTCGGCCCACCGCCGGTCGGCGCCCTCCGCCCCGACGAGCTCGAACGGGGTGGCCGTACCGCGGCCCTCGGACAGGTTCGTCCCCTCGAGCAGGCAGGTGCCGGCGTACGCGAGGGCCGTGGCCGGGGTCGGCATGTTCGGGCTCGGCGGCACCCAGGGCAGGCCCGTCCCGTCGAAGAAGGACTCCCGCCGCCACCCGGTCATCCGCACCACCCGCAGCCGGACGGGCCGCACGGCGGGGCCGCTCTCCCGGAGGAACTCGCCCGCGAAGAGCCCGGCCAGCTCGCCCGCCGTCATCCCGTGCGCGAGCGAGATCGGCTCCCGGCCCACGAAGCTCGCGTACGGGCGCCGCAGGACGGGCCCGGCGGCCCGTACGCCGCCCACCGGGTTGGGCCGGTCCAGCACCACCACCGCCTTGCCGGCGAGCGCGGCCGCGCGCATGCAGTCGTAGAGGGTCCAGATGTAGGTGTAGAAGCGGGCGCCGACGTCCTGGATGTCGAAGACGACGGTGTCGACGCCGGCGGCCGTGAAGACGTCCGCCAGGCCCTGCCCGCTCTTGCCGTACGTGTCGTACACGGGCAGGCCGGTCGCCGGATCCCGCCCGGTCCCCTCCGAACCGCCCGCCTGTGCCGTCCCCCGGAAGCCGTGCTCGGGGCCGAAGACCGCGACCAGGTCGACGCGTTCGTCGGCGTGCAGTACGTCGACCAGGTGGGGCAGGTCGAGGGCGGGCGCAGGGTCAAAGTAGTTGTTGGGCTCGTCGAGCAGCAGCAGGTCGGTGCCCTGGGCAAGGGTCATCAAGATCAAGACCCGTTGCCGCTGACCCCCGGAGAGCGCGTCAACGGAACGGTCGGCAGGTCGGCCACCCCGGTCATGGCCAGCGCGCGCTCCACGACGGAGGCGTCGTCCAAGGACCACTGCCGCAGCCAACTCTGGTGCGGGTGGCGGCCCCTGGCCACGAGGTCGGCCACCGTGAGCCCCGCCTTACCGTGGTCGGGAGCCCACCCGCGCGAAGGGACCCGACATGACCGAATCCGCTTCCGGCGGCGCCGCCGCCAAGCCTCCCGGCGACCGGGGCCGGACGAGCATCGCCGACGGGGTGGTCGAGAAGATCGCCGGCCTGGCCGCCCGCGAGGTCGTCGGAGTCCACGCCATGGGCAGTGGCAGCGGCCTGTCCCGTACCTTCGGCGCCGTCCGCGACCGCGTCCCCGGCGGGTCCAAGTCCGCCGTCAGCCGGGGCGTGAAGGCGGAGGTCGGCGAGGTGCAGACCGCCCTCGATCTGGAGATCGTCGTGGACTACGGCGTGTCGATCCGCGACGTCGCCCGGGCCGTCCGTGAGAACGTCGTCTCGGCGGTGGAGCGGATGACCGGCCTGGAGGTCGTCGAGGTCAACATCGCGGTCAGCGACGTGAAGCTGCCCGACGAGGACGACGAGGAGCCGGAGTCCCGACTGCAGTAGAGGAGCCCGCATGAGCATGGCGGTCGTCGGCCTGGTGGCCGGCATGGCACTGGGGTTCGCCGGCTACTTCGGCGGATTCGGGGCCTTCCTGCTGGTGGCGGCGCTCGGCGCCATCGGCTTCGTCGTCGGGCGGTTCCTCGACGGAGACCTGGAACCCGGCGACTTCTTCCGCCCCCGGGATCGCGACCGCCCCCGCCCCCGCGACCGGGATCGCGACCGATGAGCACGCCCAGGCCCGCCCCGCCACGGGTGGCCGCCGCCGAACGGGGCGCGACCCGCATCGCCGACCGGGTCGTGGCGAAGATCGCCGCCCGGGCCGCGCGCGAGGCGCTCGCCGGAGCCGGCGCCGCGCCGCCGCACGCCACCGTCACCGTGCACCACGACATCGCCCGGGTACGGGTGGCCCTGGAGCTGGCCTACCCCTCCGACCTCGCCGCCCAGTGCGCGAACGTACGCCGCCAGGTCGCCCTGCGCGTCGAGGAGTACGCGGAGATGGCCGTACCCGAGGTCGACATCGACATCGAGCGGCTGCGCCCGGAGCGGGCCCGGCCCGCCGCCGGGCGGGACCGGCGGCTGCGGTGACCGCCAGGTTCCGCTCGCCCCGGCGGCTCCCGGCCGCGCTGGCGGCGTTCGCCGTGCTGGCCGTGGCGGGGCTCTTCCTCTACGACCTGGCCGCGGTCCGGGCCCACCGGCCCGCCATGCGCTGGCGCCGCGAGCTCGCCCGCGCGCTGGAGCGGCACACCCCGGCGGACCCCGGCGTCCTGATCGGCGGCGGCGTCCTCGCCGTGGCCGGGGCCGCTCTGCTGCTGTACGCCCTCACGCCGGGCCTGCGCGGGATCCTGCCCATGCGGGCCGCACACCCCGAAGTCCGCGCCGGACTGGAACGCAAGGCCGCCGCACAGGTGCTGCGCGACCGGGTGATGGAGGTGGCCGGGGTGCTCTCCGTACGGGTCAGGGTGGGCCGGACCCGCGTCGGGGTCCGGGCCGTGTCCCACTTCCGCGAACTGCACGAGGTACGGGCCGACCTGGACGCGGTGCTCGCCGTCGGAGCCGAGGAGCTGGGCCTGGCGCACGAGCTGCGGCCGAGGGTGCGGGTGACCCGGCGGTGAGCCTGTCCGGGGTGAACCGGGTCCTGCTCGCCCTGCTCGGAGCGGCGCTGCTGGCGGCGGGTGTCGTGCTGCTGACCGCGTCCCGGCCGCTCGCGGGCCGCCACGAGCCGCTGCTGACGGCGCAGGAGCGCCGGGTCCTGCCGTGGTGGCTGCTGCTCGCCCTGCTGGGGGTCTGCGTCCTGCTGGCCCTGTGGTGGCTGCTGTCCCAACTGCGGCGCGCGCGGCTGGCGGCGGTGCTGGTGGACACCGGCGACGGGGCCTTCGCGGTGCTGCGGGGCCGCGCGCTGGAGGCGGCCGTGGCCGCCGACGTACTGGAGGCGGTGGAGGGCGCGGCCGACTGCCGGGTCGCGCTGTGGCGGCGGCGCGGGGCCCCGGCCCTGCGGCTCGCGCTGGAGCTGGAGCCGCACGCGGTGCCGGCCGACGCGCTGGCCGCGCTGGCGGGCCCGGTCCTGGACCGCGCCCGCGCCTCGGCCGGGCTCGCCGCCCTGCCCACGGAGGCCCGCCTCCACGTCACCCCCCGCCGGGCGCGGCGGGTGACGTAGGGGGTGTCCGGGGCGCCCCGGACAGGGCGCCCCGGACAGGCCGCCCTGTCAGAACCCGTGGCGGGAGCCGCCGTCCACCGGGAGCATGATCCCGGTCAGGTACGAGGCCGCCGGGGACAGCAGGAACGCCGCCGAGCGGCCGAACTCCTCCGGGGTGCCGTAGCGCCGCAGCGGGATCCGGGATTCGTTGCCGGTGCGGGCGGCGGCCGCGTCCCCGGACAGGGCGTCGAGCTCGCGCACCCGGTCGGTGTCGATGCGGGCGGGGAGCAGGCCGACCACACGGATGCCGCGCGGCCCCAGTTCCACCGAGAGGGACTTCGCGAAGCCGGCGAGGCCGGGGCGCAGGCCGTTGGAGATGGTGAGGCCCGGGATCGGCTCGTGGACCGATCCCGACAGGACGAAGCCGATGACCCCGCCCTCGCCCAGCTCGGCGGCGGCCGCCCGCGCGAGGCGGACCGCGCCGAGGAAGACCGACTCGAACGCCGCCGTCCACTGCTCGTCGGTGTTGTCCGCCGCCGAGCCCGGAGCCGGACCGCCCACGCTGATGAGGATGCCGTCGAAGCGGCCGAAGCGCTCCCGGGCCTCTGTGATCAGGCGGGAGGCCACCTCCGGGTCGGAGTTGTCCGCGGCCACGCCGACCGCGTTCGGGCCCAGCGTCGCGGCCGCGGCCTCGGTGCGCGCGGCGTCCCGGCCGGTCAGCACCACCTTCGCGCCGTCGGCGGCCAGTTCGCGGGCGGAGGCGTAACCCAGGCCCCTGGTCGCGCCGGTGACGACGTAGACACGGTCCTTCAGTCCAAGATCCATGCCCGCCACGCTACGCCGTCGCCAGCGGCTCCCGCTCGGCTGCGCCGGCCCCGGCTGCGCCGGCCCCGGCGGCGGCTGCCGCGTCGCGGTCGCGCTTCTCGCGCCGGACCAGGACGATCCAGCCCACCGGCACCGCGAAGGTGAAGAGCCACCACTGCACGGCGTACGCCATGTGCGGGCCGATCGAGTCGTGGTCCGGCTCGGCGACCGCCTCGGGTTTGCCTTCGGCCGGGAGGGGCGCGGTGAGCTCCAGGTATCCGCCGAGGACCGGCTTGCCGAGGTACGCCGCCTGCCGCGCGCTGTTGATCAGCATCACCTGGCGGTCCGGCAGGCCCTTGCGGTCCTTGATGCCGCTGCCGCCGCTCGTCTCGTCGGCCTTCAGCCTGCCGGTCACCGTCACCTCGCCCGCGGGCGGGGCCGGCACCGGGGGGTATGCGCGCGGGTCGTCGCCGCCCGCCACCCAGCCGCGGTTGACGAGCACGACCCGGCCGTCGGCCTGCACCAGCGGGGTCACGACCTGGAAGCCGACCCGGTCGTCGTTGGAGGTGCGCATCCGTACGACGACCTCGTGCGCGGGGTCGTAGGTGCCGGTGGCGGTCACGGCGCGCCAGTAGTCGGCGCGCGGGACGACGTGCCCGGGAGAGGTGACCTCGGTCATCGGGACCGGCTTCGCCTTGAGGTTGGCGTCGATGAGCTCGTTCTGCGCGACCCGGTGCTCGTGGCGGTGGAACTGCCAGAACCCCAGCTTGATCATCGCGGGGATGAGGACGAGGCCGATGAGGGTGAGGCACACCCACTGCCGGGTCAGTACAAAGCGGTACACGCCCACGACGGTACCCCCAGCGGCGAGGACCCCGGCGGCCGGGTGGCCGTCCGGGGTCGGGGAGGACGGGAGGGAGGGGGAACCGGAGGGCCCCCGCCGCCCCCGCCGACGGCGGACGCTGGCCCCTGCACGCCACCGTCACCGGTTTCAACGAGCTCACCCTCGACGCCGAACCCGGCACCACCATCGCCGTCGTCGGCGAGAACGGCGCGGGCAAGACCACCCTCCTGCGCGCCCTCCTCGGCCTCACCCCGCGCGCGTACGCCGAGCTCAGGCTCGGCGACGCCGACGTCACCGCGCTGCCCCCGCACAAGCGGCAGGTGGCGTGGGTCCCGCAGGACGGCGCGCTCTTCCCGCACCTGACCGCCCTCGCCAACACCGCCTACGGGCTGCGTGCCCGCGGGGTGCCGCGCGCCGAGGCCCGCGCCGAGGCCCAGGCCTGGCTCGACCGGCTCGGCGTCGGCCACCTCGCCCGCCGCAAGCCCGCGCAGCTCTCCGGCGGCCAGGCCCAGCGGGTGGCCCTCGCCCGCGCGCTCGCGGCCCGGCCGCGGCTGCTGCTCCTCGACGAGCCGCTCGCCGCCCTCGACCAGACGACGCGCGCCCGCGTCCGGCACACCCTGCGCACCCACCTGGCCGGCTTCGGCGGGGTCTGCCTCATCGTCACCCACGATCCCGTCGAGGCGGTCTCGCTGGCCGACCGGGTGCTCGTGCTCGCCGACGGCCGGACCCTCCAGGACGCACCGCCCTCCGAGGTCACCCGGCATCCGCGTTCCCCGTGGGTGGCCCGGATGCTGGGGCGCAACGCGTGGTCCGGCACGGCGTCGGCCGACGGCCTGGCACTCGCGGGCGGGGGCCGTCTGGTGGTGGCGGAGGTGCTGCCCGAGGGGGCGCGGGCCCTCGCGATCATCGCCCCCGAGGCCGTGTCCGTCCACCGGGAGCGCCCGGGCGGCAGCCCCCGCAACGTCTGGCCCGGGACCGTACGGGAGATCACCTCGGTCGGCAGCCGGCTGCGCGTGCTGATCGGCTCGGCGCAGACGCCCGACCTGGTCGCGGAGATCACCCCGGACGCGGCCGCCGAGCTGGGGATCACCGACGGCGCCGAGGTGTGGACCAGCGTCAAGGCCACCGAGGTCACCCTCGTCCGCCTCTGAGGACCCGGGGCCGCGGGCCGCGGCGGCGGCCCCGGCGGCCGCCAAAAGCAGGTGACCAGGGCTCCCACCAGCACGTACCGTTCGTTTCATGGACCCGCTCACCGACCAACAGATCCGCGCCTCCTTCGTGAACTGCACCAAGGGCGAGGCGGCACGCCTCAAGCTGCCGACCGACTTCGCCGAACTCCCCTGGGAGGACCTCGACTTCCTCGGCTGGGTGGATCCCGCGGCCCCGCTGCGGGCGCACATCGTGCGGCCCCTGGCCGACGGCGGCGCCCTCGGCATCTCACTGCGGGTCCCGGCCGCGAACCGGGTGGGCGGCTTCAAGTCCAGCATCTGCCAGATCTGCCTGACGGGTCACACCTCCTCGGGCGTCACCCTCCTCGTGGCCCCGCTCGCCGGAGCCCGCGGCCGCGACGGCAACACGGTCGGGACCTACGTCTGCTCCGACCTGGCCTGCTCCCTGTACATCAGGGGCAAGCGCCAGCCGAAGCTGAAGACCCGGGGCTTCGAGGAGACGCTGACGGTCGAGGAGAAGATCGACCGCGCACTCGGCAACCTCGACTCCTTCACCGCCAAGGTCACCGGCTAGCACCGAGCACGGTTCCGGGCACGACGTCGGGTCGTACGGAGAGCCAGTCGCCGGTGGCGTGGGCGTCGGCGCCGATCAGGGTCCGGCCGCCGCGCGGGGCCTCGACGGCGAGGACGCCCTCGCTTCGGCCGGCCGCGAAGCGCGGGGCGCCCACCGTGATGACGGCGGCCCGTTTGCCGGTGGCCCGCCGGAACTCCGCGAGGAGGTGCAGCCGCAGGGCGGCTTCCTTGCGGTCGACGGCCTGCGGCGCGTACGGCTGTACCACGGCCACCGCGCCCGTGCCCGCTTCCCGGGCGGCGGCCGCGAGGGCGGCGCGCAGGGCCCCGATCCGGGCCAGCCCGCCGCCGTCGAGGGTGCGGCGGGCGGCCGCGAGCGGCAGGAACCGTACGCCCCGGTGCACGAAGGGCGGCCGGTCGGCGCCGTTCAGTGCGAAGTCGGCGCCCGCGCCGTCCTTCGCGCCGGGCCGGTCGGTACCGCCGCGACCTTCGGCGGCGGGCTCGACGGTGAACCGCCAGGGCCTGGCGCGCACTTGGTCCGCCGTGGACTGGACCGGCTGGCGGGAGATCCGCCTCCCGCCCCCGGCGATGGCGGAGCGGCCCTTCACCGTGACGCGGATCTCGGCCGCGGCGGCCGCTGCCGCGGTCGCGGCCCGGGGTCCGGCGGCGCGGCTGCTGGTGGACACCCTGGCGGCGCGCACGCCGCCGACCGGGTCTGCCCGTACCCCCGCCGCGCCCGATCCGATCGTTGCCACGGCGGACCAAGTGCGCGCCAGGCCCTGGCGGTTCACCGTCGAGCCCGCCGCCGAAGGTCGCGGCGGTACCGACCGGCCCGGCGCGAAGGACGGCGCGGGCGCCGACTTCGCACTGAACGGCGCCGACCGGCCGCCCTTCGTGCACCGGGCCGTACGGTTCCTGCCCCTGACGGCCGCCCGCCGGACCGGGCTGCTCGTCACCTTCATCCTCGGTGGGCTCACCGCGCTGCCCCCGCTGTCCATGGACATGTACCTGCCGGCCCTACCGGCGGTGACCACCGCCCTGAACAGCCCGGCCGCCACCGTCCAGCTCACCCTCACCGCCTGCCTCGCCGGCATGGCGCTCGGCCAACTGGTCATCGGCCCCATGAGCGACAAGTGGGGCCGGCGCACCCCGCTGCTGATCGGCATGGTCGTCTACGTCCTGGCCACCGCCACCTGCGCCTTCGCCCCGACCGCCGAGCTGCTGATCGGCTTCCGCCTGCTCCAGGGCCTGGCCGGCGCGGCCGCGATCGTCATCGCGCGGGCCGTCGTACGCGACTTGTACGACGGGGTCGAGATGGCCCGGTTCTTCTCCACCCTGATGCTCATATCCGGCGTGGCCCCGATCATCGCCCCGCTCATCGGCGGCCAGATCCTGCGCTTCGCCGACTGGCGCGGCGTCTTCGTCGTCCTGACCGTCATCGGCGCCGTCCTGACCTTCACGGTCTGGCACAAGCTGGACGAGACGCTGCCGCCCGAACGCCGCCAGACCGGCGGGGTCGGCGCCGCGCTGTCGACCATGCGCGGGCTCTTCGCCGACCGCGTCTTCGCCGGCTACACCCTGGCCGGCGGCTTCTCCTTCGCGGTCCTCTTCTCCTACATAGCCGCCTCGCCGTTCGTGGTGCAGGAGATCTACGGTGCTTCGCCGCAGACCTTCAGCCTGCTGTTCGGCGTCAACTCCGTCGGCCTGATCGCGGTCGGCCAGGTCAACGGCAAGCTGCTGGTCGGCCGGGTCAGCATGGACAAGGTCCTGGCGGTCGGACTGGCGGTCATCACGGCCGCCTCGGTGGCCCTGCTCCTCATGTCGACCGGGGCGTTCGGCGAGGTCGGGCTCTTCCCGGTCTGCGCGGGGCTCTTCGTCCTGATGTCGGCGATGGGCCTGGTGCTGCCCAACACCAACGCGCAGGCCCTGATGCGCGCCCCGCACGCGGCCGGCTCGGCCTCCGCGCTGCTCGGCACCTCCTCGTTCCTGGTCGGGGCCGTCGCCTCGCCGCTGGTCGGGATCGCCGGCGAGGACACGGCGGTGCCGATGGCGCTGGTCCAGCTGACGTGCTCGCTGCTGGCGGTCGGCTGCTTCGCCGCGCTGTGCCGCCCCTGGCGCAAGCCCGAGCCGCAGGCGGCCTGAGCCGGATCCGGCCACGCCGGCGTTTGGGGCGCGGGGTCCGGGGGCAGCGCGCCCGGCAAGGGCTGCTGCTCGCGGGCGGGGCGCTCGGGACGTACCTGCTGACCGGCTCCGCCGGCGGGTCCCCCGGGCCTGCCACCGCGCGGGGAACGGCCCCGCCGGTCCCCCCGGCGGCCCCTGCCGTCGCTCCGTGGCAGACCTCGCTGGGTGACCGGGCCGCGGCGTGCTCCTGGCAGGCGGCGGCCCTCTACTGCTCGGGCGCGGGTCTCGCGGCCGCCCGGATCGACCCCGCCGACGGGACGGTGCTGTGGTCGGTGCGCTCCGCGCAGGGTGCCGCGAGGACCGACGCCCCGCTGTACGGCGGCGGGCTCGTCCTGACGGCGCCGGCGGGCGGCCGGGTGCTCCAGGCGCTGGATCCGGCGACGGGCGCGGAACGGTGGCGGCACGCGCTGCCGTCCGGCGCGAAGGCCGTGCCCGCCGGGGACCGGGTCGTGGTGACGGGGGCGGACGGGAAGGCCACCGCGCTGGACGCGGCCACCGGGGCGGTGCGGTGGACCAAGGACATCGGCGGGGTCGGCTCCGTCTGGTGCGCGGGGCCCGCGGAGGCGGACGGCGCGGCCGTCGCCCTCTACGTCTCCACGCCGGCCGGGGACGGGAAGTCGACGCAGGTCGCGGAGGTCGATCCGGCGAACGGGGCGCCGCGCGGGCAGGTGCGGGTGGCCGGGACGGTGGAGCCGTTCGCGGTGGCGGGCGGCAGCCTGCACCTGCTGGACAGCGACGCCGAATTGATGACCCACGCGGTCGTACGGATCGACCTGCGCTCCCGCGCGGTGCGCACGACGCGGCTGCTGGCCCCGCTGCTCCAGGCGCAGGCCGCGGCCGGGCCGGACGGGGAGGTGTACGTCTTCGGCACCTCGGGGGCGCTGGCCGCCGTGGGCCCGGAACGGGAGGAGTGGCGGCTGGAGACCGGCGTCAGCGCGGCCTCGCGTCCGGTGTCGGGCGACGGCCTGGTGTACCTCAGCGCGCTGGACGGGCGGCTGCTCGCCGTGGACACGGCGAGCAGGCGGCTCGCCGGGCAGACGAAGCCCCGTATGGGCAGCGGGAAGCAGGCGGCGAACCTGCCGGCGCCGGCGGCCGGGGGCGGGCGGGTGTACGCGTCGGCGCCGGACGGGAGCGTCTTCGCCGTGCCGGCGGGGGCTCCCGCCGGGTGGTGACGCGTACGGCAGCGGCCCCGCCCGGGGAATCGGGCGGGGCCGCTGCCGTACCGGGTCGGGCCGGGTCCGGAACTCCGGAACGGGGCCGTCAGGGAAGCAGGCTCACGTCGCGGACCGCGCCCCGGTCGGCGCTGGTCGCCATCGCGGCGTAGGCGCGCAGGGCCGCGGAGACCTTGCGCTCGCGGTTCTTCGGGGCGTAGACGCCGCCGAGGGCCGCGTGGCGGGCGGCCAGCGTGGCGTCGTCGACGAGGAGTTCGATGCCGCGGTTCGGGATGTCGATGCGGATCAGGTCGCCGTCCTCGACGACCGCGATGTTGCCGCCCGAGGCCGCCTCCGGGGAGGCGTGGCCGATGGACAGGCCGGACGTGCCGCCGGAGAAGCGGCCGTCCGTGACGAGGGCGCAGACCTTGCCGAGGCCGCGGCCCTTGAGGAAGGACGTCGGGTAGAGCATCTCCTGCATGCCGGGGCCGCCGCGCGGGCCCTCGTAGCGGATGACGACGACGTCGCCCGCCTTGATCTCCTTGCGGAGGATCTTGTCGACGGCCTCGTCCTGCGATTCGCAGACCACGGCCGGTCCCTCGAAGGTCCAGATCGACTCGTCGACGCCCGCGGTCTTCACGACGCAGCCGTCGGGCGCGATGTTGCCGCGCAGGACGGCGAGGCCGCCGTCCTTGGAGTACGCGTGCTGCACGGAGCGGATGCAGCCGCCCTCGGCGTCGAGGTCGAGGGTGTCCCAGCGCTCGGACTGGGAGAAGGCGGTCGCGGAGCGCACGCAGCCGGGGGCCGCGTGCCACAGCTCCATGGCCTCGGCCGAGGCCGTGCCGGAGCGGGGGTCCCACTTCGCCAGCCACTCCTCCAGGTTGGCGGAGTGGACGGAGTTGACGTCCTTGTTCAGGAGTCCGCCGCGGTGCAGCTCACCGAGGATGGCGGGCATTCCGCCGGCCCGGTGGACGTCCTCCATGTAGTACGTGCCGCCGGGCGCCACGTTCGGCGCGACCTTGGAGAGGCACGGGACCCGGCGGGAGATCTCGTCGATGTCCGTGAGGTCGTAGTCCAGCCCGGCCTCCTGCGCGGCGGCGAGGAGGTGGAGGATCGTGTTCGTGGAGCCGCCCATGGCGATGTCGAGGGCCATGGCGTTCTCGAAGGCCTGGCGGCTCGCGATGGAGCGGGGCAGGACCGAGTGGTCGTCCTGCTCGTAGTGGCGCTTGGTGATCTCGACGATCGTGCGGCCGGCCTCCTCGTACAGGGCGCGGCGGGCGGTGTGCGTCGCCAGGACCGAGCCGTTGCCGGGGAGGGCGAGGCCGATGGCCTCGGCGAGGCAGTTCATCGAGTTGGCGGTGAACATGCCGGAACAGCTGCCGCAGGTGGGACAGGCGTTCTCCTCGATGCGGAGCACGTCCTCGTCGGAGACGTTCTCGTTGGAGGCGTCGACCATCGCGTCGATCAGGTCGAGCTTGCGGACGGTGCCGTCCACGAGGGTGGCCTGGCCGGCCTCCATGGGGCCGCCGGAGACGAAGACGACCGGGATGTTGAGGCGCAGGGCGGCCATCAGCATGCCGGGGGTGATCTTGTCGCAGTTGGAGATGCAGATCAGCGCGTCGGCGCAGTGCGCCTCCACCATGTACTCGACCGAGTCCGCGATCAGGTCGCGGGAGGGCAGGGAGTACAGCATGCCGGCGTGGCCCATGGCGATGCCGTCGTCGACCGCGATGGTGTTGAACTCGCGGGGGACGGCGCCCGCGGCGAGGATCGCGTCGGAGACGATGCGGCCGACCGGGGCCAGGTGGGTGTGGCCGGGGACGAACTCGGTGAAGGAGTTCGCGACGGCGATGATCGGCTTCCCGATGTCCGCACTCGCTACGCCCGAGGCGCGCATCAGGGCACGTGCGCCCGCCATGTTGCGGCCGTGGGTGACGGTGCGGGACCTCAGCTCGGGCATCGGGTTCACTCCCCATGAGTGCGGTGGCGCGTGTACGCCTGCCGCGACTGTGGATATGGCTCGGTTACGAGGCTACGCCCCTCGCCCGCGATGTGGACAGCGCGTCCGGATGGCGGGACGGACGGTTCAGTACTCGGTCACGGGCGCGGTGTTTCTTCGGTCAGGTAGCGCTGGAGGGTCGGGGCCACCAGTTCGATGATGGTCTCCGGGTCCGCCGAGGCGAGGGGCTCGACCTGGACGACGTACCGCAGGATCGCGATGCCGACCATGTGGGAGGCGGCGAGCTCGGCGCGGAAGGTCGGGTCGGGGACGTCGAGGTCGGCGGCGATGCGCTCCAGGAGCCGGTGCAGGACGAGCCGGCGCAGCACCTTCGCGGCGGCCTCGTGGGTGAGGGCCGAGCGGATCACCGCGAGGAGCGGGGTCCGGGTGACCGGGTTCTCCCAGATGCCGAGGAAGTAGCGGGCCAGGCGTTCGCCGATGCCGTCGGGGCCCTCCGCGAGGAGCCCCGGGACGACGAGGGCGGGCTCCATGCTGAGCTCGATCGCGGCGGCGAAGAGGTCGTCCTTGCTGCCGAAGTAGTGGTGCACCAGCGCCGGGTCCACGCCGGCGGCCTTGGCGATCCCGCGCACGGAGGTCTTGTCGTAGCCGCGCGCCGCGAACTCGGAGCGGGCGGCGAGGCGGATGCGCTCCTGGGTCGGGCCCTTATACACATCTGACGCTGCCGGCGATCTACCCTGTTTAGATCTCGGTGGCGGCGAGCTTTATAGGGGACAGGTTCGGGGGCGTGGCTCTGCTACTCAAGGATGAGAACGCTCACCCATTGAATTGCTGGCGCAACTCTCGGTGAGATTGATACGCGGCCGATGTGAGCCCGCACATAGGACGCACATCACTTACGAAGTTGCCTAGTGGACACATAAAGAGCCTGTCAGTGCTGCTGCACCTAGCGCCGAGGCCGTCATTCCGGGCCCGGTGCCAGGCCGTGATCCACTAAGCGGGATCGTACGTCACACCTTTGCCACAAGTTTTTGCCGCCGCTAAGAATTGCTCTCGCCGCACAGCACCGCGGATCCCGGATCCCAACGGTGCTTTCCTGCGGCTCCCGCTATTCGAAGAGGTTGCTACGCATGTCCGAGACCAGCACTCCCGGCCACAGTCGTCGTCTGACGAAGGCGCACAAGCTTTCCCTCGCGGGTGTAGCCACCCTGGGGGCCGCCTCCCTCGCCTTCTCCCTCGTCCCGGCCGGCGCCGCTGAGACCGAGACGGTCGTGGCCACCGCCCCCGTCGCCTGGTCCAAGGTCGTCGACGGCGCGCAGACGCAGGCCGTGCAGGAGCACCTCACCGTTCAGCAGGTCGTCGCCGACAAGCAGGCCAAGGTCGCGAAGGACGCCGCCAAGGCCAAGGCCGAGGCGGACGCGAAGAAGGACCGCGCGCAGAAGGAGGCCGCGAGCCGCTCCGCCGCCCGCACCCCCGTCTTCGCGAACAACCTGGACGGCTGGATCAAGGAAGCCCTCTTCATCATGAAGAAGGAGGGCATTCCGGGCAGCTACGCCGGGATCCACAAGAACATCATGCGTGAGTCCAGCGGTAACCCGATGGCGATCAACAACTGGGACATCAACGCCCAGAACGGCATCCCCAGCAAGGGTCTGCTCCAGGTCATCGCCCCGACCTTCAAGGCGTACCACGTCAAGGGCACCAAGTTCGACCAGTACGACCCGGTCGCGAACATCGTCGCCGCGTGCAACTACGCCGCCGACCGCTACGGCTCCATGGACAACGTCAACAGCGCCTACTAGGCCGCTGCCGTCCTCCCAAGCCCCCCATGCGCCTCAGGGCGGCCCCGGTGTCCCGGGGCCGCCCTGAGGCGTTCGTGCGTGCCGTGCGCGCCCGTGGGCGTCCGTACGGCGGCGTCACGCGCTACTTGCGCATGACCTCGGGCTCGTGGCGGCGCAGCAGGCGCGCGACCAGGAAGCCGCAGGCGATGCCGAGCAGGACCAGGACGATGATGTCGAAGCTCCACTGGGCGACCGTGGCGTCCCAGAGCGGGTCGGTGTTCTCCGGGTGCTCCCGGTCCCACGGCGCCATGAGCTCGGTGAGGTGCAGCGTGGTGCCGGCGGCGGCGACGGCCCAGCGGGACGGCATCAGCCAGGCGGCCTGCTCCAGACCCGGGGAGTCGTAGAGCTGGAAGAGGACGCCCGTGAAGACGACCTGGACGATCGCGAACATGACCAGCAGCGGCATCGTCTTCTCGGAGGTCTTCACCAGCGAGGAGATGACCAGGCCGAACATCATCGACGTGAAGCCGAGCGCGGTGATCGACAGGCAGACCTCCACGGCCGGGGGCATGAACAGGCCCTCGGTCGGCAGATCGCGCGGGAAGAAGCCGATCCCGCAGATGATCACGCCCTGGACGGCCGTGATGACGCCGAGGACGATCACCTTCGACATCAGGTAGGCCGACCGGGACAGGCCGGTCGCGCGTTCCCGTTCGTAGATCACCCGTTCCTTGATCAGCTCGCGGACGGAGTTGGCGGCGCCCGAGAAGCACATGCCGACCGCGAGGATCAGCACGATCGTGCCCGCCGCGGTGTTGAAGCCGGTCGGCGGGGCCGCGAGGCCGAACTTCGCCGGGATGACCGTGGAGACCACGCCCAGGACCGCCGGGAGGATCAGCATCAGCCCGATGAAGCCCTTGTCGGACGCGATGACCGACACGTAGCGGCGGATCAGCGTCCAGAGCTGGGAGCCCCAGGCTTGCGGCTTCGGCGGCCGGGTCTGCTGCACGGCGGGCTGCACCGACTGCGGGGCGACCGCGTCGATGTCGGCCGCGTACAGCTGGTAGTGCTGCGAGCCCTTCCAGCGGCCGGCCCAGTCGTAGTCCCGGTAGCTCTCGAAGGCGGAGAACACATCGGCCCAGGTCGTGTAGCCGAAGAAGTTCAGCGCCTCGTCCGGCGGACCGAAGTACGCGACCGAGCCGCCCGGCGCCATGACCAGCAGCTTGTCGCAGATGGCCAGCTCGGCGACGGAGTGGGTGACCACGAGGACCGTGCGGCCGTCGTCGGCGAGGCCGCGCAGCAGCTGCATGACGTCGCGGTCCATGCCCGGGTCGAGGCCGGAGGTCGGCTCGTCCAGGAAGATCAGCGACGGCTTGGTCAGCAGCTCCAGGGCCACGGACACGCGCTTGCGCTGACCACCCGAGAGCGCGGTGATCTTCTTGTCCTTGTGGATGTCGAGCTTGAGCTCGCGCAGCACCTCGTCGATGCGGGCGGCGCGCTCGGACTCGGCGGTGTCGCCCGGGAAGCGGAGCTTGGCCGCGTACTTCAGGGCCGTGCGGACCCGCAGCTCCTTGTGCAGGATGTCGTCCTGCGGGACCAGGCCGATGCGCTGGCGGAGCTCCGCGAACTGCTTGTACAGGTTGCGGTTGTCGTAGAGGACGTCGCCCTCGTTGGCCGGCCGGTAGCCGGTCAGCGCCTTGAGCAGCGTCGACTTGCCCGAGCCGGACGGCCCGATGACGCCGATCAGCGACTTCTCCGGGACGCCGAAGGTGACGTCCTTGAGGATCTGCTTGCCGCCCTCGACCGTGACCGTGAGGTGGCGGGCCGAGAACGAGACGTCGCCGGTGTCGACGAACTCCTCGAGCCGGTCGCCGACGATCCGGAAGGTGGAGTGGCCGACGCCGACGATGTCGTTCGGGCCGAGCAGCGCCGTGCCGGACTTCGCCAGCGGCTGACCGTTGACGTAGGTGCCGTTGTGGCTGCCGAGGTCGCGGATCTCGAAGCGGCCGCCCGGCATCGAGTGGAACTCGGCGTGGTTGCGGGAGACCTGGAGGTCGGAGACCACCAGCTCGTTCTCCAGCGCACGGCCGATCCGGATGACGTGGCCCAGCGCGAGCTGGTGGAACGTCGTCGGGCTGCGGTGGTCGCCGTAGCCCGGGGCCCCGCCGCCGCCCTGCTGCTGCGGGAACGGCTGGGCCTGTGGCGCCTGCGGTGCCTGCTGGTGCGGTACCTGCTGCGGCTGCTGAGGCTGCTGCGGCGGCGCCTGGTGCTCCCAGGACTGCTGCGGCTGCTGGTGCTGCGGCTGCTGCGCGTACGCCTGCGCGGGCGACTGCTGCGCCACGGCCGGCTGCGGCGCCTGGGCGGCCGCGGCCGCGCCGGCGACGGGATTCAGCCGCGGCCCGTCGGTGGCGTTGCCGAGGTGCACCGGCGTGCCGGGGACGAGCTCGGCCTGCTGGACCCTCGCCCCGCGCACATACGTGCCGTTGGTGCTGCCGTGGTCTTCGATCCCCCAACCCCGCCCGTTCCAGGCGATGGTGGCGTGCCGCCACGACACCCGGGCGTCATCGATCACCACGTCTCCCTGGGGGTCGCGCCCCAGCGAGTACGACCTGGACGGATCGAGCGTCCAGGTCCTTCCATTCAATTCCAGTACGAGTTCCGGCACTCCAGCCCCACTTAAGTCCCCCGAGAATCCCCCATGACGTCTGGGAGTCTAGGGATGGCGAACATCCGGGGGAACTATTTCAGGCGCACGGCCACAAGGGGAATCCGGGCCGCCCGGCGGCGCCTCCGGGACCCCGGCGAGGGGGTCGAAAAGGTCCGGAGCGTGCGATTCCATGGCCGTGCTGAAGGGTTGGCGCCTCCTACGGAAGCTCCGCTGCAGCACCAACCGGATCACCGACATCGTGAAGGCCGTCCTCGTCCTCCACCACGCCTCAACATGAGGTTGGAAAAGGCTCAGTAGCTCCTCGACCCCGCGCAACGAGGTGTAAGGAATGCTCACCTGCGTGTTGGCCGTCGAGGCCGTCGTCACCACGGGTGAGGCCGCATGCGGTGCCTGGCGGCCTTGCCGAGCCGCGCTGCTCAGCGTCGGAAGGCCGGCCGGTGTCCAGCAGGTGCAGGCGGTACGACGCCCGGCTTCTTGGCCGAGCGGGCGGCGCTGGTGCGGAGGGGAAGCGGCCGGCGGCTGGAGCCGTGAGCGAGTTCGAAGGCGACGTCCTGGATCAGGGACGTGGGGGCGTGGGTGGAGAGGTGGATGGCCCATGTAGGACTGTCGACTGTATTCCCGCCCCAGATGGTCCAGGCCGGCAGGAGGTTGCCCTGCTTGACGTGGGTGTCGAAGCGGAGGCCTGCCCCGTCGTTCGTGGGCGCGGTCCAGTCGATCAGCCGGGCCCCGCACTTCAGGGGCCAGCCCGCGTCTTCCAGAGGGCGGGATGCGTGGGCGAGGTCCTTCTCCTCGATTGGGGTGGCGGCGCCCAGGCCCCAGGAGTCTTCGGTGCTGAGGCTGTCGAGGAGGACCCGCATGATCTCGACCGGCGTAGTGGGGGTGGCGGTGGCGTGCCAGAGGCGTTCGCCGACGGGTGACTCGTAGGCCGCGATCGTCCAAAGGCTGTCGCCGTGGGCTGCGCCGTGAAGGAACTCGACGCGCAGGGTGAGAGGTTCGTGGCTGGCGATGGTGAAGTCGTCACCCGCACGCCGCTGACCTGTGGAAATCGACTGTCGATCCCCCTGGCCTGCAACGATCAGCCTTTCCCGCCCTTTCGTCGTGCTGCCCATTGATACGGCCGATTCTCCCCAGCCACTCCCCAGCGGCGCTTCATTCTCCCCAGATTCTCCCCAGCGGACGCTGCCTCTGAACGAGGATTTCCGCTGGCGGGGACGTGATCGACCGTTCAGAGTCCGTGCTGGTCGAGAGTCGTCATCAGCTTCCGCTTGCGTTTCTGATCGGCGCGCAGGGCGGCCAGATAGGTGGCGAACTCGGCCTCGGTACCGAGCGTGCGGTGACAGGCGCGGGCGCTGAGCAGCAGTTCCGCCACGCGTTCGTAGGTGCTGTCGCCGGTCTGCTTGCGCAGTGGCTCGATCCAGCGCAGGTAGACGGTCAGCGCGTCGGCCGGTCGACGGTCACGGATCCGGTCGGCGAGGGCCAGCCACTGCCGCTGGTCCGCGTACCCGTCGGCGGCGGTCTGCCAGGCGGCTTCGAGGTCGGCGTCATCCATGAGCGCGTCGAGCAGCACCGAGCCGCCGTACCAGCGGCCCTTGTTCAGCTGGTCGGCGGCCTTCAGCACCTCCAAGGCGCCCGCGCGCTCGGAACCCTCCCAGGTCCCGGCCGCACGGGCGGCCGTACGAAGTTGCCGGTAGGCGGCCAGCGAGGGGCGGGCCCGCAGTAGGTCCCGGCGGATCGCGACCACGTCGGCCAGGCGGCCGGTCCGCGCGTACCGGTCGCAGACGAAGGTGACCAGCTCTTCGTCCGGACCCCAGTCGGACTCGGTCTCCCGCAGGCCGCGTTCGGCCCAGTCCAGGGCCTCTGCCGCGCGGCCCGCCGCCTCCAGCTCCTTGGCGATCACCAGGTGGGTGTGGCCGGTCGGGGCGAGGTCTGCCGCGTGGACGGCGACCAGTGCGTCCAGGCTGCCGCCGTCCGCCTTCAGGAGGCGCTCCATGAGGAACTTCTCCGCCGACCCCTTGGGGTTGGCCCGCCAGGCGGCCTCCACCAGTTCGCGAGCCCGGGCCATGCCCGGCTCACCCAGTACGTCCCGGTAGTCGAAGAGGTCCGTGTCAATGGCGTCGTTCGCGTCGTCCAGCAGATGGCGCACCAGCCATTCGGAGGTTTCCACGGGGTCGGGTCTGGCGTTCCGGCAGGCCTCCAGATGGGCCTCGGCCAGCCCGGTGGCGACGTCCCCGATCAGGCCGTCCGAGTCGTCGATCTCCCCGTACGTCCTGCCCAAGGTCCGGAGCGCCTCGCGGGCCACCTCCACCGCGTCCGCCGACCGGCCGCTCGCCGTCAGCGTGCGCAGGGCGGTGACCGCCTCCGCCGCCTGCCGCCCGTACGCGTGGGCATCGGCGTACTCGACGTAGCCGTGGCGGGCGAAGAGCCGGGTGTCGAGGAGGCTCAGGATGCGCTCGCGGACGATGCCGGCGTCCTCCCCGGCGGTGGCCGCGCGCAGCTCCAGGCGGCGGCGCAGGTCACGGTTGTCGGCGAGCTGTTCCCGTACCAGGGCAAGCAGCTCCTCCCGGGTCCGGGACTCCAGCCAGGAGTCCAGCAACCTGGTACGCGATGCGGCGGCCGACCGCTGCCGAGGCACGGCTTCGGCTTGCCCCAGGACGGTCAGGCCCACTGCCACGCAGTGCTTGCAGAAGTTCCCCTCCTGCCCGTACGGGCAGTCGCACCAGCCGGTGAGCCCGCCCTCCTCGTCCTCGGTCAGCTCGACCTCGTAGGCGTCGGTGCCGTCCACGGTCGCAGTGATCGCGGAGTCCCCGATCTCCAGCCGGGACACCGCGGACAGATAGCCGAACCCCCGCTCGAAGGAGCGCGCCCCCGCCAGCCGGCGCAGGTCTTCCTCGGTGAACCCCGGAGCATGTGTCACGGCATTCATTCAATCGGATCAGAACCTCTCACCGCTGGATACTCAGACAGTCCCGAGGCGCTACAGCGACGTGATCTCGCCCGCGCGGGCTCTTGTACGGGGTCCGTCGGTCTGCCGCACGCGGGTGGCGCGGCTTCGTGACCGTGCGGGCCACCACGCGCGGGTCCGCTGCGGCGATCGCGTCCGGCAGTTCTGTACGGCTGCGCAGTCCGAGGCGTTCCGCGAGGCCGGAGAGGATCGGCCGGCCTTCGCCGCCCGGCTCCAGGTGTCCGGGAGTCCGGCCGGTTCCATTCGTGCGCGCCGATCACTCCGAGCAGTTCACGCGGCGAGCCGATACCCGGCTCTGCCGGACGGGCCGTGCGCGTGGACGCATGCCCCCCCGCACCCCGGGCGCGCGGCGCAGCGGGATCGTCCAGTCGTCCTCGTACGGAATGGGCAGCATGCCCAGCAGCCGTGCCCTGCGCGCCTGTTCGCGGCGGTGCCGCCGGAAGGCCTCGGTCGGGCTCTGGAGAAGGGCCCGGTGCCTGCGCTCGGCGTGGCGGCTCAGGGAGGCGAGGAGCCCGGCGCGGAAGGGCGGTCGCCGCCCCAGAGCAGTGCGGTGCCCTTGCCGGCGACGGCTTCAAGCGCGTGGAAGCGCCGCTCTGGGATCGCTCGGGCGCGCCGCGGAACCGGGCTGTCGGGACGCCCTGTGTCAGTGGTCCTGAGGCCTGGTCTGCTGCGGGTTCTCCAGATATTCGGGGCAGTCGGGGTTGTGGCAGGGGCCCGGTCCCCATACGGGCACAAAGACTCCGAGCGTCTTGTGCCTTCTCTGGACGGCCGTGGGCACGGTGTGCTTGCAGACCGGGCACACAAGCGCCCCTTGTGGTCCGGTCTCATGCTCGGCTTTGCTCATTCTTTAACAATAGGCTCCACGGTGGGAAAATGGGGAGCGGACGGCGCATCGCTCGTCTTGCGGCGGCGTTCAGCTCGCCGGCCGGGGCGGATCGTCCGGCCCCTGCTCGCCCTCAGGAGGTGTGCCGCCGCCATCGAGCCCAGGGTTCTCGGTTGCCGTATCCGGCGGGGATGCCGCCTGCTCGTCGGCTGGGTGGGTTGGGGCCTGGCTCTTATACAAGTCGGACGGCCCCGCTCTGCCACGGCCGCGGCGACGCCGTCACCGTGCCCCCGCTGGCGGCCACGCCCGGGCCGTCCCGGTGGCTCGTGGCGCCCGACACCGGGCTGCCCTGGCTGCCCGGGCCGGAGGCCCTGCTGTGGGCGTTCGTCCGTGCCACCCGAGCTGCGGATATCGATTTTTCCGATCGCCGGTCGGGGTGCTAATGTCTTCCTCGTCACCAAGCGCCGCTAGCTCAGTTGGTTAGAGCAGCTGACTCTTAATCAGCGGGTCCGGGGTTCGAGTCCCTGGCGGCGCACAGACGGAGAAAGACCCCCACGGAAGTGGGGGTCTTTTTCTTGTGCCCGCGGGCGACCGGGCCGCGCGGCGGCCCCGGACGCCGCCTCGTTCTCGCCCGGTCTACGTGGTGATCTTCACCGTGTAGGCGCCCGACTGCGTGCGGTCCGCCACCTCGATCGTGATCCGCTCCCCCGGCACCGTGAACGTCTCCCCCACCTCCAGGGGCGCGTCCGCCAGCGGCGGGTACACCGAGCGGTCCCAGCACGCCTCGGTGTCCGGGTGCGCGTCCACGACCTCGATCGGCCCGCCGCCGGACGCCGCCTCGTTGCGGACGCGGTAGACGAGCACGCCCTCGGTGCACGTCTCCCCGTCGTTGCCGGCGGAGCCCCGCGCCTCGATCGCGATGACGCTTCCGGCGCCCGTACGGACCACCGCGAGCCGGGTGCCGCCCGTACCGCCCCGGGGCGGGGCCTCGGACAGCGGCTGGAGGGTGTGCAGGGAGGAGCCCGAGGGCACGCAGTCGACCTGGGAGGCGTCCAGCCAGCCCAGCTTCCACTTCTGCCAGGCGAAGAGGTCCGGGGCCATGCCGAACTGGCTGCCCATGACGTCCCAGTCGCCCACGTAGGTGTCCCAGTCGCCCTTGCCGTCCGTCGGCCGGTGGTAGAGGTCGGGCAGGTCGAAGACGTGCCCGGTCTCGTGCGCCAGCACGTTGCGGTCCGGCGGGTGCTTCTCGAAGACGGTCACGATGCGGCGCAGTTCCGTGCCGTCCGCGCTGATCGGGCGGTCGAAGTTGACGACCTTGGTGGCGTCCGAGTCGACCCCGGGGGCCTCCGGGTCGGCGACGAAGTACACGACGTCGTACCGGGCGAAGTCCACTTCGGGGTCGGCCGCGGCGACGGCGTCGCGCAGGTAGGCGGCCCGGTCCGCGGGAGCCCAGTCGCGCTGTATCCCGTAGGCGGTGGACGGCTTCGGCATCTTGGTCCAGCGCTTCTGCGGGTGCGGCGCCAGCCGGAACCGGCCGTACGAGGCCTGCTCGAAGAACTCGCTGGTCGCCGGGAAGTAGTCGCCCGTGAGCTGCTCGGTGGTGAGGGTGGTGCGGTGGTCCGGGAAGGAGAGGAAGACCATGACCGCGTTCAGGGTGCGCTCGGGCTTGGGGTAGGCACCGTTCCAGCTGTCCAGGCCCAGGGAGTGGTGGGCCGCGGTGCGGGTCAGCGCACAGGGTCCGGCTCCGGGTGCGGCGACCGCCGGGCCCGCGACGAGCGACATGGCGGCGAGCGCCGAGAGGGAGGTGAGCGCCGCCGCCGCGGTCCGCATGTGGGAGCGGTCCACTCCCCCGGGTGTCTGCTGTCGCGGCACATCGACCTCCGGTGGTGGATTGATCCCTCTTCATCCACCTTGGGGCGATTGTCTGATTAATGCCTGTTCCGCTGCCCCACACGAGTGAGGACTAGGGCAAGCCGGTGACGCGGGGGTTCACGCGGCCGCCTACAGAACGTCACGACCGATCAGGTCGGATCAGCAGCGGCCTCCGCATGCTCAGAGACGTGCGGAAACGATCACGCACCCTCGGGCCGACGCTCCGTCATCACGCGTAACTCCCGCGCCACGAACGGCGACGCCGCTGGATAGGGCCGTCCGGGAGCCTCTATGATCGGCACACTTTCCTGCACGGACACCCACACGCACTGCGGGAGCCAACGGTGAGCGGAACCTCAGAGGGAACCGGTTCGGCGGCCGACAACATCCGATCGGCCATGACACAGCGTCATCCGGGACCGTCGGCGACGGCCACCCCGGACCGGGCCGACCACCAAGCCGACTACCGGGCCGCCTTCGACGCGGCCCACCTCGCCATGGCCGTCGTCGACCGCTCCGGCCACGTCGTCTGGGCCAACGAGGCCCTGGCCGGCATGCTCGGCGCCGAGCCGCGGGCCCTCGCCGGGCGGTCCGCCGCCGACCTGGTGGACCTGGCCTCCGAGGCCCGCACCTGGCAGGCCTACCAGGAGGTGCTGCGCGGGCGGCAGGCCCGGCTGCGCTGCACCCGCCGGCTCAAGCACCCCGACGGGCACTCGCTGTGGACCGAGGTCACCCTCGGGCCCGTCCCCGGGACCGGCGACGTCCTGCTGTCCGTCGCCGACATCAGCGACCGGCGCGATCTGCAGGCCCGGCTGCGCCATCTCCAGATGCACGACCCGGTGACCCGGCTGCCCAACCGGGCGCTGTTCTTCGAGCGGCTCTCCGCCGCCCTGGAGGTCTCCTCGTACGAGCAGGGCGGCACCGGCCGGATCGGGCTGTGCTACCTCGACCTCGACGGGTTCAAGGCCGTCAACGACACCATGGGCCACCGGGTCGGCGACCGGCTGCTCGCCGCCGTCGCCGCCCGGCTGACGCGGTGCGCCGACCAGTCCGGCTACGGGCGCGCCGGCGGGCACCTCGTGGCGCGGCTCGGCGGGGACGAGTTCGCCCTGCTGGTCGAGGACTCCACCGGCACCGAGGAGCTCTCGGACCTGGCGCGGAGCGTCCTGGCCGCCGTACAGGAGCCGTTCGACCTGGCCGGGCAGCGGCTGTCGGTCTCCGCGTCGATCGGGGTGGTGGAGCGGGTGGCCGACGGGACCTCGGCGACCGCGCTGATGCAGGCCGCCGACACCACGCTGTACTGGGCCAAGGCGGACGGCAAGGCCCGCTGGACCCTCTTCGACCCCGAGCGCAACGCGCACCGCATGACCCGCCAGGCCCTGTCCTCGACCCTGCGGCCGGCCGTGGAGCGGGGCGAGTTCACGCTCGAGTACCAGCCGCTGGTGGACCTGGAGAGCGGGGTGGTGCGCGGGGTGGAAGCCCTGGTGCGCTGGAAGCACCCGCAGTTCGGCGTCCTGACGCCGAATCGGTTCATCGGGATCGCCGAAGAGGACGGCTCCATCGTGCAGTTGGGGCGGTGGGTGCTGCGCACGGCGTGCCGGCAGGCACGGCGCTGGCAGATCGAGCAGCCCAGCGACTCCCCCGTCTTCGTGTCCGTCAACGTCGCGGTGCGCCAGGTCTGGGACTCCGACCTGGTGGGCGACGTGGCCGAGATCCTCGCCGAGACCGGGCTCGCCCCGCAGCTGCTCCAGCTGGAGCTGACGGAGTCGGCCGTGATGGGCTCGGCCGGGCGGCCGCTGCAGGCCTTGCAGGCGCTGAGCGACATGGGCGTGCGGATCGCCATCGACGACTTCGGCACCGGGTACTCGAACCTCGCCTACCTGAGCCGCCTGCCGGTCTCGGTCCTCAAACTGGACGGCTCCTTCGTCCGGGGCTTCCGCTACGAGGAGGGCTCCCATCCGAACCCGGCCGACGAGACCATCGTCGAGGCCCTGGTGCAGCTCGCGCACCGGCTGGGCCTGACGGTGACGGCCGAGTGCGTGGAGACGGCCGGCCAGGCGGCCCGGCTGCGCCGCGTCGGTTGCGACACCGGCCAGGGCTGGCTGTACTCCCGGGCGGTGGCCCCGGAGCTGATCGCCGAGATGATCGCCGCCCGGCCCGTCGGCCCGCTGCCCTGACCGCCGGAACACGGCCGCCCCCGCCCCGGGAAGGGGGCGGCCGTGTTCCGGCGGTCAGGGCAGCGGGCCGAGGGTTCGGGATTCGGGGTGAAGGTCCAAAGATCCCCCCTCCCGGGACTTTGGGCCCGTGGCCGCGGCCCCGGCGTCTGCGAGGTTGGAGGTACCTCGAAGGCCCCCGATCGGAGTTCCGTGACCGCCTGCCTGCCCTACGACCTCATCGCCACCGACCTCGACGGCACCCTCGCCCGCTCCGACCACTCGGTCTCGGACCGCACCATGGCCGCCATCGGCTCGGCGGTCGCGGCGGGCGCCCGACACGTCGTCGTCACCGGCCGGGCCGCCCAGTGGGCGCGGCCCGTGCTGGACGAGATCGGCTACACCGGGCTCGCGGTGTGCGGAAACGGCGGCCAGCTCTACGACGTCGGCGAGCACACGCTGCTCACCTCGGTCTCCCTGGACCGGGACACGGCCGCCCTCGCGCTGGCCCGCGCCGAGGCCCTCGTCGGGCCCCTGGCGCTGGCGGTGACCCCGGACCGGCTGGACGCGCAGGTGCTCGTGGGGCCCGGCTACCGCATGTACGAGGCCACCGAGCCGATGTCGAAGCGGGTCGGGGACCCCGACGAGCTCTGGGCGGACCCGATCAGCCGGGTCTTCGTACAGCACCCGACCCTCGGGGACGACGAGCTGACGGCCGCCGTCCAGGAGGCGGCCGGGGACCTGGTCACGGTCGTACTGGCGGGCAGGGAGTGCATCGAGATCCTGCCGCGCGGACTGTCCAAGGCCACCGGTCTGGCGAGGGCGGCGCAGGCCCTCGGAGCCACGGCGGAGCGGACCATAGCCTTCGGCGACATGCCCAACGACATCCCGATGTTCGGCTGGGCGGGCCACGCGGTGGCGATGGACAACGCCCACGCCGAGCTCAAGGCGGTCGCGGACGAGGTCACCTCGAGCAACGACGAGGACGGCATCGCGGCAGTCCTGGAGCAGTGGCTGCCGCGATGACCGGCGGCTACTTCAGGTAGGGGCCGGCGGCGCCCACCTTGCCGGGTGCGGCGCCCGCACCCGGGAGGTCCAGCACGTAGACGCGCAGGTTGCCCTTGCCGGGAGCGGCGACGGACAGGCTGCCGTCGGTGACGGTCCGCACGTCGCCGGTGACCGTGTCCTTGTACGTGCCGTTGGGGATGCCGGTGTACGAGGCGCCGCCGGTGACGGTGACGACGGCGAAGCTGTCCGTACCGGTGGACGCGTCCGTGTAGCGGCGCTTGAAGGCCATGCCCCCCGAGACTCCCTCGGTGGAGTACTGGCCGCTCTGGAGCGCCGGGACGGCGCGGCGGATCTCGTTCAGCCGCTGGAGGTGTTTGACGAGCGGCGATTCCAGGGTGGCCGCGACGGCTCCGGTGGCGGAGGCGACCTTGGAGAATCCGGAGGCCGTGACCGAGCCCGCGATCTTGTCCCCGTAGTAGGCCCGGCCGGTGGTGGCGAGCGGGCACGTCGGGCCGCAGTCGATCTGCCGGCCGGACTGGAACTCGGTCTCGGAGCCGTAGTACAGGGTCGGGATGCCGCGGAAGGTCCACATCAGGGCCATGTTCTCGGCCCAGGCGTCGGTGCCGCCGGCGTAGCGGGTGGACGATTTGCCGGGGCCGAAGTCGTGGCTGTCGACGTAGACCACGTTGTAGGTCGCGTCGTTGTAGCTGTCGTCGGAGTCCTTGCCGTTCTGGAAGGCGTTGTTCGCGTCCCCGAAGTTCATGTGCATGCGCATGTCGATGACGTTCATGCCGGAGGACATGGCGTGGTCGGGTGCGTGGTAGAGGTTCCCGCTGAGGAAGGCATTGTTGCTGGTGGGCTGTTTGGCCGGGTCGTTGTCGGTGCTGTACTGCTGGACGGCGGCGGTGGCGTCGTCCGCGCTGTACGCCGCGGACTCCTTCCAGGTGTAGTACTGGGCCGACTGGTTGGCCGAGCCGCGGTTCCACTTGTCGTTCACGAAGGAGCCGACCTCGCCGAAGACGAAGAAGTCCTTCGCCTTCTGGGCGCCGAACTGCTGGGCCACCCGGCTCTGGATGGCGGGCAGGAAGCGCCGGTTCCAGGTGACGCGGGGGATGTGCACGGCCGTGTCGACGCGGAAGCCGTCCACGCCCATGTCGATGTACTTGTCGTAGGCCCCGATCAGGTAGTTCTGCACCGCCGGGTTCTCGGTGTTGAAGTCCGCGAGGTCCTCGTGGATCCAGCAGGAACGGGCGTCCTCACCCTCCCAGTTGCCGATCCAGCACGGGTGGAAGAGGGCCTTGGGGAACATGCCCGAAGTGGGGTTCGGCCACTGGCAGTTGTAGATGGTGTAGCCCGCGGCGCTCTTGTACTGGGTGGCCGCGCCCCAGTTGACACAGGTGTTGCCGACGGGCTCGGCGGTCGACCACAGGTCGCCGTTGTAGTACGACTTGCCGCTCTTGGGGTCGACGGTGAGGCCGTCGTACTCGAAGCCGGTCTGCTTCTCGTCGTAGAACCAGGACCACTGCGCGTCGCGCACGCCGTAGACGGTCGGGGTGAACAGGCCCTTGGCACCCCAGCGGGAGCTGTGGTTGTAGACCACGTCCTGGTAGATCTTGACGCCCTTGGCGTGGGCGGCGTTGATGAGGTCCTGGTAGGAGGCTCCGGCCGATTCCAGGCGGGGGTCGACCTTGTAGAAGTCGTAGCCGTGATAGCCGTGGTAGTCGTAGTCGGAGCGGTTGAGGACGACCGGGGTGATCCAGATCGCGGAGAAGCCGAGGGCCTTGACGTAGTCCAGCTTCTCGACGAGCCCCTTGAAGTCCCCCCGGAACATGGGGTCGCCGTTGGCCGCGTTCCCGGACTTCACGTGCTGGCTGCCGCCGCGGTTGTTGGCGGCGTCGCCGTCGTTGAAGCGGGCGGTGAGCACGAAGTAGATCGGGTCCTTGCGGGGGTCGCCTCCCAGCGGCGCCGACCCGGCCGGGGCCGGGGGCCGGGTGCCCGTGGTGGCGGCCGCCCCGGCGGAGGCGGGCGAGAGGTTCCCGGCGGCGTCCACGGCCCTGACCGCGTACGTGTAGGCGGTCCGCTCCTCCAGGCCGGATTCGGTGAGGACGGTGGAGGTGGTGTGGGTGACGGCGGTGCCCTTGGTGCCGCCGGTACGGGTGACCTGGTAGCCGGTCACGCCCCGGTCGTCGGTGGCGGCTTCCCAGGTCACGACCACGGACACGTCGGCGGCGGAGGCCAGGACCCTGGTGGGCGCGGTGGGCGCGGTGGTGTCGGGGACCACCGAGGCGCAGGGATCGGCGGCGTTCGCGGTGACCTTGGTGTCCTTCACGGTGGACAGGCCCGTGCCGAGGGCGTAGTTCCTGCCGTTGTTGTTGTCCCAGGTGCCGTTGCCGTTGTTGAAGGTCGCGGCGAGGCCGGCGGCCGAGCCGAGCGCGACCGTCTTCTTCACCCAGCCCGTGCAGGCCGGGTCCATGCCGGCGCCGGGGGCGGTGGTCCAGGATCCGCCGGTCGGCGCCCAGTGCAGGTTGACGGTCGGCCAGCCGACCGTGGTGGTCGAGTAGTAGACGGTGGCGCTCGCGCCGGTGCCGGTGCCGGTGCCCGGGTCGGGGTCGGGGTCCGTGGTGCAGGGGTCGCTGTGGGCCACGACGCCGTCCTTGACGGTGATCAGGCCGGTGCCCAGGGCGTAGTTCTTGCCCCCGTTGTTGTCCCACGTGCCCTGGCCGTTGTTGAAGGTCGCCTGGAGGCCGGCGGCCGAGCCGAGGCTCACGGTCCGCTTCACCCAGTCGGTGCAGGCGGCTTCCATGCCGGTGCCGGGCACGGCCGTCCAGCTTCCGCCGTCCGGCGCCCAATGCAGGTTGTAGGCGGTCCAGTTGCGGGTCTTGGTGTAGTAGAAGACCGTCGCGGTGCCGTCGGCTGCCGCCGCCTGAGCGGCGGCAGCCGACGGCACCGCGACGGTCTTCTACTACACCAAGACGGGTCCGGCCGGCGCCACCGGCCCGACGGGCCCGCGCGGTCCACAGGGCGAGCCCGGCACCCCGGGCACCCCGGGCACCATGGGTCCGGCCGGGCAGACCGGTGCGCCGGGTGCGGACGGTGCGCCGGGCGAGCCCGGCACCCCGGGCGCCATGGGTCCGGCCGGGCAGACCGGTGCGGCCGGCACCCCGGGCACCCCGGGCGCCGCGGGTCCGCCTGGGTCGATCGGTCCGATGGGGCCCGCCGGTGCGGACGGTGCGCAGGGCGAGCCCGGCACGCCCGGTGCCCCCGGTGCCGTGGGTCCGGCGGGGCCCGCCGGTGCCACGGGGCCCGCCGGGAACGCGGTCCACGTCGGCGCGAGCGTCTACGCCCGCGCGAACCAGGCCATCGCTCGCAACACCGCGGTCCAGATCACATTCGACGGCGTCACCTACGACACGGACACGATGTTCGACGCGCCCACGTCGACCCTGGTCGTCAAGACTCCTGGGCGCTACCTTCTCCGGGGAGTGCTGTCCTGGCAGTTCACCGAGGACGTCGACAGGGGGCGCGAGCTGTTCATCAACGTCAACGGAGATGCCGTCGCCTACGACGTGCAGGACACGGCGGACCTCGGGGACAACTTCAAAATCTCGCAGGACGTGTCCACGATCGTTCCGCTGAACGCCGGTGACGTGATCTCCCTCCACGCGGCCCATTCCACCGCGTTCGCCGCGTCCTCGCTGGGCCTGACATCGGCGGACGGCCGGAACCTGGCCCCCCTGCTTCAGGCGGAGTTGCTCGCGCCGTAGGAGTGGGAAAGGGAGCATGGTCGTCCACACCGCGGTTCCCCTCGGCGGCGAAGGCGCCGGGGGCCCCGGGCGCGTCTGGTACGCGTCCTACGGGTCCAACATGCACTTGGACCGGCTCGCCGCCTACATCGGCGGTGGGCGGCCGCACGGCGGCGCGCGCACGTATCCCGGCTGCCGGGACCGGCGCGCGCCCGAACGGTCCATCGCCGTCGAGCTCGCGGGACGCCTCTACTTCGCCACCGAATCCCCGGTGTGGACCGGGGGCCGGGGCTTCTACGACCCGACGGCGCCCGGCCGCACGCGGGCGCGCGCCCACCTCGTGAGCGTGGGCCAGCTCTCCGACATCGCCGCCCAGGAGATGTACGAGGAGCCGGGCGCCGACCTGGACCTGACCGCGGTCCTGCGGCTGGGGCGGGCCGAGTTGGGGCCGGGACGCTACGAGACGCTGATCTGCCCGGGGACGATCGGGGGCATCCCGTTGCTGACCTTCACCGCTCCGTGGACCCTCCGGGACGTCGAGCCGCTGATGCCGGCCGCCGCCTACCTGCGCCACCTGGCCGGCGGCCTGCTGGAATCGGGTCCCTGGGCGGAGCCGGACATCGCCGACTACCTGTCCTCGTGTCCCGGCGCGTCCGGGAACTGGACCCCGGCCCACGTCCTGGAGCTCCTCACGGGAGGCTCGTGCCGCTGAGGCCCGCGGCCTACGCCCGGGGGATCGCCCGGTGCCAGAGCAGGCGGGTGGGGTGGGGGACCGCGGTGGTGACGTGGAGTTCGGCGTCCAGGCCCAGGACCGCCGTCGTCGTGGCGCCGCCCGGTTCCACGGTGCCCGCCGGGGCGCCCGCGTACAGCATCTGGGACTCCGTCCACGCGGGCGGGCCGCCGAGGCCCGTGGTGCTGACGGTGCCCGAGTCGGCCCGGCCCGACAGCACGCGGCCCGCGACGCCGACCGCGCCGTAGCCCGCCCGGCCGCCGGCCTCCGCGATGCTGGAGACGGCCGGCTTCGCGGTGCCGGCGCCCGCTGTGACCAGGGTGGTGCGCACGACCCCCGAGTCGGGGCGCCGGAAGTACAGGCGCACGCCCGCCGCCTCCGGGGCCGCGGTCAGCGGGACGGTGGTGGCGGGGAGCCCGGTCGGGAAGGGCCCGGCCAGCGGGGCGCCCGGGGCGGGCTGGATCCAGGCGAGCACGGACTGGGTGGTGGCGACGTAGAGGTGGCGGCGCCCGGCGGCGTCGGTGGCCGTGACCGGGTCGCTCTGCAGGTCGCTGCCGCCCAGCTGCTGCCAGGGGGCGAAGGTGCCCGAGGGCTGCTGGACGCGGGCGAGCAGGGTCCGGCGGGAGTCGCGGACGTACACGGTCAGCCGGCCGTCCTGGTCGGCGGCCGCCGAGGGCGCGCTGATCGCCGAGGTGCCGGCCTCGTCGGTGGTCTCCGGGGTGCCGAGCGAGACCCACTCCCCGAACGGGCCGCCGGGCACGGACTGGGCGGCGTAGACGATCTCGCGCCGGTAGTCCTGCGGCCGCTCGCCGAAGACGGTCCGGACGGCGAGGACGGCGACGCGCCCGTCGGGGAAGCGGGCGGTGGTCGCGCCCGGGTCGATGCCGGTGCCCGGCAGCAGGTCGGGGCCCTGCCAGGCGGCCGCGGGGCCGGTGCCGGGGCCGCGGGTCCAGACGGCCATCTGGCCGTCGAGGGCGGCGAAGGCGTACAGCCGGCCGGTCGTGCCCTGCACCAGCCAGGAGGCGTTGTCCCCGCGCGCGTAGCGCAGCGACTGGGCCCAGTTGTGGCCGCTCGGGCTGCCCGCCACCTTGCGGTCGCCGCAACCGGAGGACGAGCCGCAGTAGTTCTGCTTGTCGTGCCACGCGTAGGTCTTGAGGTAGCCGATCTTCGTCTCGGCCGTCTGCGGGTCCAGCGTGTGCGGCAGGGTGCCGTTGTGGTAGCCGAGGTAGCTCTGGACGGAGAAGTGGGGCCGCTGCCCGACCGGGACCCGCGCGGCGTACGAGGCCGCTGCGGCCTGCGCGAACCGCGCCCCGAACATGTGGTCCTGGTGGTCGGTGTACCGGCCGCTCTCGGCGTACCGCCCCGGCGTCGGGTCCTGCATCCGTATCGTCGTCGGCTTGTACCGCTCGAAGATCCCGGCTATCGCCGCTATCGCCTGGTCCTTGGTGTACGTGAACGACTGCTTGACGGGCGTGCCCGCGGCGAACTGGGGGCCCAGCGCCGGTATCCGGCCGTTCCACAGGCCGTGCAGGCTGTCCGGGGTGTCCGCGACGGGGGCGCGGGCCTCGCGCATCTGCAGCCACACCAGGTTGACGTGCGGCTTGGCCACGAGGACGTCGAGCTCGGCGTGGCCGCCGCCGGCGGTGGGTATGACCGAGCGCTTCCACGCGCTGGTGCGGTCGCCGGTGGCCATCTCGGCGTAGGCGGAGCGTATGCCGTTCTGCCGGGCCTCCGAGTAGTGGCCCCGGTCCGCGGGCTGCTCCGGGTCCTTGGCCGCGCCGCCGTTGGCCTCGTTGCGGCCGTCGGCCTCGCCGGAGGTGAGGTACACGGTGGTGAGCGGGGTGCCGGTCAGCAGGGAGCGGCTGAGGTCGGGGTTCATGAAGAACAGGTCGTCGTCGGGGTGGGCCGCGACCTGGACGACCGAGCCGGCGGTGGTGCTCGCCCGGAGGGCGGCCGGGTCCGTTCCCGAGGAGGCTTCGGCGGCCGTCTGCTGGCCGGAGGCCACGGCGAGCGCGCCGGTGACCCCGATGGTGAGCATCGGGACCACGGTCGCGAGGAGGAAGCGTCGGCGGGAAACGGGCATGGGCACGCCTTGGTGTCGTTCCGGCGGGAAGAGCCTGTGAGCAGCCGGTCGGTCGGTGTCGGTCAGTCAGTGAGAGGCCATTCCCGGCAAGTTGGTTCACCGGTTTCGCCGATGACTTCTTCGTTTCCTTGACTGACCGTTCGTGATTGTGCCGTGCATGATCTTCGTGTGTGGATGTGACCGGTATCTGGACGGTATGCGGAGGTTGTTCCTCCGGACCGCGCACCCACCCTGCACCAAAAAACGCCCCCATAGCGGCTGTTCGTCGGATCAGTCGCCCATCCGATGACCGGTGCCCTTTGTCACCCCGCCCCACGGCCCCTCCGGGGCCGTGTGCGTGACCGGTGTGACCACGGAGGCCGGAGCGTACACCGGGGACCTCGTCGTGGACGCGGGGGGCCGCCGAGGCGGCGCCGAGCGGTGGCTGGCGGCCGCCGGCTGCCGGCCCGGCGTCGTGGAGCGGCACCGTACCGGCCTCGCCTACTTCTGCCGCTGGTACCGGCTGCCCGAGGGCCGGGAAGAGGGACCGCGCCGGCCGTGGGCCGTGTCCGGCGGCCCCTTCGCGGGCTGCGCGGTCTTCCCGGCCGACAACCGGGTTTTCGCGGTGGCCCTGTTCGTGCACACCGAGGACCCCACGCGCTCCGCGCTGCGCGACCCCGCCGTCTTCGAGGCCGCCGCCCGGTCCTTCCCGCCCGGCGGGGCCTGGCTGGACCTGGGAGCCGAGCCGATGTCGGAGGTGCTGGCCACGGCGGGCCTGGACAACCGCTGGAGTGCGCTGGTCGACGGGCACGGGCCGGTGGTGTGCGGGTTCGTGCCCGTCGGCGACGCCGTCACCCACACCAACCCGACCCTGGGGCAGGGCACTTCGCTGGCTTTGTGGGCCGCGAGCAGAGTGGCCCGTACGGCGCACCAGGACCCCGGATCGGTCCGGTTCGCCGCCGAATACCACGCGTGGACGGTCCGCACCCTCAAGCCCTGGTTCGACTTCCAGGTCGTCGCGGACGAGGCGATCGGGGAGCGCTTCGCGACCAGGGCCGGGCGTTCGGGGGCGGCCCGCGAGGCGGCGGCGCTGTTCGAGTGCGCGCTGGAGGACCCGGAGGTGATGCGGACGCGGGCCAGGGTCCGGCACCTGGCCGACCCCCCGGAGCGGGCCTACGCGGACCCGGAGACCAGGGCGCGGGTGGCCCGCTGGCTCGCGGAGCGCCCCGGCTACGTCCCGAACGACGCCGGCCCGAGCCGAGCGCGGTGGGAGGAGCTCACGAAGGGCTGACAGGGGCCGGGCGCTCCTCCCGCCCGGTCACCCGCCGTACTTGGCCCACCATTCCTCGAACGGCTCCGCGTGGGCGAGCGCCGTGTCCCGGTGGGCCGCGTACGCGGCGGCTTCCTCCCGCGGGCGGACATCGGGTCGTCGCAGCACCCCGGCACCGTCGTAGCGCAGGACGGCCGTGTCCGTGGAGTCGAAGAGCCAGAAGTCCGGCACGCCTGCGAGCGGGTCGGGGGCGTCCGTCACGTCCAGGATGAAGAACTCTTCCCCGCCGGTCATGCCCGTCCGGTAGCCCCATCCCAGCTCGAAGCGGAGGTACTCCGTGAGCGGGCGCTTGAGGACGTGCACGCGGTACACGCGCTTGCCCTGGTGGGCGAGGCCGCGCAGTTCCGCGACCCATGCGGCGTTGTGGCCCTCGGGCCGCGGCCGACCGGCCTGGAACGCCCGGTAGGCGTCCACGTTCCCGGAGCCGCTGTAGTCGTCCAGGGTCTCCAGGCGGAAGGCTTCGTGCCGGAACCGCTCGAAGAGCTCGGCGAGGGTGCTGGACGGGGCCAAGGCCATGCCCTTCCTGATCGGCTCGGTCGCGTGCGTTCACCCCGGATGCTCCCGAGTCGGCGACACCGCGGTCAAGGGACCGCGGCCGGCCGACGTCGGGCGGGGGTACCAGCCGGCCGGTACCAGGCGGTGGCGTCAGGCGGCGGCGTCAGGCGGTGGCGGTGCCGAGGACCTCGGCGAGGTCGTAGCCGACGACCTCCTCCAGCTGGGCGTACGTACAGCTGCCCGGCTCCCGGTCGGGGCGCATGCGGCGGAACTGCGCGGTGTGCCGGAAGCGGTCGCCCTCCATGTGGTCGTAGGCCACCTCGCAGACCCATTCGGGGCGCAGCGGGACCCAGGAGAGGTCCTTCTTCCCGGTCCAGCGGCTCTGGGCCCCGGGCAGCCGGGCGCTCTCGTGGGCCGCCTCCTCGGCCCAGGCGGACCACGGGTGGCCCTCGGGGCCGGGCATCCGGAGCGGCGCGAGCTCCTCGATCAGCTCGGCTCGGCGCTTCATGGGGAAGGCGGCGCAGACGCCCACGTGCTGGAGGGTGCCGGAGGTGTCGTACAGGCCCAGGAGCAGCGATCCGACAATCGGACCGCTCTTGTGGAAACGGAAACCCGCGATGACGGCGTCGGCCGTACGTTCGTGCTTGATCTTGAACATGAGTCGGGCGTCCGGCCGGTAGGGGAGATCGAGGGGTTTGGCGACGACCCCGTCGAGCCCGGCGCCCTCGAACCGCTCGAACCACTCCTGCGCCAGCGCGGGGTCGGTGGTCGCGGGCGCGAGATGGACGGGGGGCCGAGCGGTGGAGAGCATGCGGGTCAAGGCGGAGCGGCGGTCGGTGAGCGGCCGGTCGAGCAGGGCCTCGTCGCCCAGCGCGAGCAGATCGAAGGCGACGAAGCCGGCCGGGGTCGTCTCCGCGAGCATCTTCACGCGGGACGCGGCGGGATGGATCCGCTCGCTGAGCCGGTCGAAGTCGAGCCGTCCGCCATGGATCAGGACGATCTCCCCGTCGACGACGCAGCGGTCCGGCAGATTGGTCTTGAGCGCCGTCACCAGCTCGGGGAAGTACCTGGTCAGGCTCTTGCCCGTGCGGCTGCCGAGCTCGAGCTCGTCCCCGTCGCGGTACACGATCGCGCGGAAACCGTCCCACTTGGCCTCGTACTGCATGCCCGGCGGGATCTTGGACACCGACTTGGCGAGCATCGGCTTCACAGGTGGCATCACCGGCAGATCCATGTCTCCGATTCTGCGGTGGCACGCCCGGACGTGCTCGGTGTGCGGGCCCGGCCGGGCACGCCTACCGTGGCGCACATGGGTGCTGCGGGCAACGCGATCGAGCTTGAGGCGGGCGGCCGGAAGGTCAGGCTGTCCAGCCCCGACAAGGTGTACTTCCCGGAGCGCGGCCTCACCAAGGGGGACGTGGCCGCCTACTACCTCGCCGTCGCGGACGGGATCACCCGCGCCCTGCGGAACCGGCCCACGACCCTGGAGCGGTTCCCGGACGGGGTCGAGGGCGAGTCCTTCTTCCAGAAGCGGGCCCCGAAGAACCTGCCCGACTGGATCCCCACCGCCCACATCGCCTTCCCCAGCGGGCGCACCGCCGACGAGATCTGCCCCACCGAGCCGGCCGCCGTCCTGTGGGCCGCCAACCTGGGCTGCCTCACCTTCCACCCCTGGCCGGTGCGCCGGGAGGACACCGACCGTCCCGACGAACTGCGCATCGACCTGGACCCGCAGCCGGGCACCGACTACCACCACGCGGTCGTGGTCGCCCACGAACTGCGCGAGCTGCTGGAGGAGTTGGGCCTGCGCGGCTGGCCCAAGACCTCGGGCGGGCGGGGGCTGCACGTCTTCGTGCCGATCGCGCCCCGATGGACCTTCACGGAGGTCCGCAGGTGCGCCATCGCGATCGGCCGCGACCTGGAGAAGCGGCTGCCGGGGAAGGTCACCACCGCCTGGTGGAAGGAGGAGCGCGGCGAGCGGATCTTCGTCGACTACAACCAGACGGCCCGCGACCGCACGATCGCCTCGGCCTACTCCATCCGGCCCCGCCCGCACGCCCCGGTGTCGGCACCACTGCGCTGGGACGAGCTGGACTCGGCGGAGCCGCGCGACTTCGACATCGTGACGATGCCGGCGCGCTTCGCGGAACTGGGCGACCTGCACGCGGACATGGACGAGCACGCCTTCGCCCTGGACGCGGCCCTGGAGCTGGCGGACCGTCACGAACACGATCACGGCCTCGGCGACATGCCGTACCCCCCGGACTACCCGAAGATGCCGGGCGAGCCGAAGCGGGTCCAGCCGAGCCGGGCGAAGCACGAGGAGGAGAAGAAGGAATAGGAGAAAAAAGGAGAAGGCCGCGCGGCACCGGCATGGCATGATCGGCCGCATGAGCGAATCCTCCGTACGGAAGGGCGGCCACCGCCCCGCACCGTGAAGTGGCTGGACGAGGCCGTGGCCTCCGGCGAGCCCACCACCCCACCGCCGACCGGCGGGAAGGCCGACAACCCGTACGCCGGCGCCAAGATGTACGTGAACCCCGAATGGTCCGCCAAGGCCGCCGCCGAGCCGGGCGGCAGCAGGGTGGCGAACCAGCCCACCGCTGTCTGGCTGGACCGCACCGCCGCCATCGCGGGTGTCAACGGCGGGATGGGGCTGCGCGCCCACCTGGACGCCGCACTCGCCCAGAAGGGCAGCGGCGAGATGGTCGTCCAGTTCGTGATCTACAACCTGCCCGGACGCGACTGCTCCGCGCTCGCCTCCAACGGCGAACTGGGCCCCACCGAGATCGACAAGTACAAGACCACCTACATCGACCCGATCGCCGCCATCCTCGCCGACGCCAAGTACGCGGGGCTGCGGATCGTCACCACCGTCGAGATCGACTCGTTGCCCAACCTGGTCACCAACGTCTCCGGACGCCCGACGGCCACCGCCAACTGCGACGTGATGAAGACCAACGGCAACTACATCAAGGGTGTCGGCTACGCCCTGAACAAGCTCGGCTCCATCGCCAACGTCTACAACTACGTGGACGCCGGCCACCACGGCTGGCTCGGCTGGGACGACAACCTGGGCCCCTCCGCCGAAATGTTCAAGCAGGCCGCCACCGCCGAAGGCTCCACGCTCGCCAAGGTCCACGGATTCATCGTCAACACGGCCAACTACAGCGCCCTCAAGGAGGACCACTTCAAGATCGACGACTCGATCAACGGCACCTCCGTACGCCAGTCGAAGTGGGTCGACTGGAACCGCTACACCGACGAACTGTCTTACGCCCAGGGCATGCGCACCAAGCTGATCTCCCTCGGCTTCGACGCCAACCTCGGCATGCTCATCGACACCTCCCGCAACGGCTGGGGCGGCACCGCCCGCCCGACCGCACCCGGTGCACTGACGAGCGTGGACACCTACGTCAACGGCGGCCGCTACGACCGGCGCATCCACCTCGGCAACTGGTGCAACCAGGCCGGAGCCGGCCTCGGCGAACGGCCGCAGGCCGCCCCCGCCGCGGGCATCGACGCCTACGTGTGGATCAAGCCCCCGGGCGAGTCGGACGGCGCGAGCAAGGAGATCCCGAACAACGAGGGCAAGGGTTTCGACCGCATGTGCGACCCGACGTACACGGGCAACGCGCGCAACGGCAACAGCATGTCGGGCTCCCTCCCGAACGCGCCGCTGTCGGGCCAGTGGTTCTCGGCACAGTTCCAGGAGCTCATGAAGAACGCCCACCCGGCACTGTGATGCACTGCTGATGAGGAGCCCGGTGCGGTACGGAACCCGGATTCCGTACCGTACCGGGCCTCGGCACATTCGCAAGGCACCGGTAACCAGAAGTCCCCGACCTCAGATTCAGGCCTCCTACGCATGCGAACCAGGTCCGGACCTGTTCCGCGTTTTCACAGTTCACCGGCCATACGAAGCAATATCGGAGCCCTCGGTCCGCATCGTTTCGGCACGGAGGCCAGGTTGGGGAGACGCGCGAGCACGTTCCAGTCCCGTGGAGCCGCCTGGCGTCATCAGGGCCTGCCGAGAACGGTCGATCTTCCCGTGCACCACGGGAAGATCGTGCGCAGGCCCGGGGACGGGCTCCGCCCCTTAGTGACGCTCCGATTAGTAACGCTCCGAACGACTTGACACGATTTCAGGAGGAATCCCGCACGATCAGTTCCGTCGGGAGGACCCGATGCGGCTCCTCGTCCGCGTCCTGCCTCGGTGCGGCTCCAGCCCGGGACCCCTCTGCGACCTTCTGGAGGATCAGCCGGGTCATCGTGCGGCCCATCTCCTCGATCGGCTGGCGCACGCTCGTCAGGGGCGGGTCCATCAGACGGGCAACCACCGAGTCGTCCACCCCGACGAGGGCCACGTCCTGGGGGATCCGACGTCCGGCCTCGCGCAGTACCCCGCGCGCGCCGGCCGCCATCACGTCGGAGGCGGCGAAGACCGCGTCCAGGCCGGGGGCGCGCTCCAGGAGATCCCGCATGGCCACCCGGCCACCCTCCTCGGTGAAGTCCGCGGTCGCCACCAGCGACTCGTCGGGCGCGATCCCGGCCTCGGCGAGCCCCGCGCGGTAGCCACCCAGACGGGCACGAGCGACGTACATGTCCAGCGGGCCGCTGATGGTGGCGATCCTGCTGCGGCCGCGCCCCACCAGGTGGGCGACGGCCGCCCGTCCCGCGCCGATGTTGTCGGAGTCCACGTAGGCGACGGGTTCGGCCTCGGAGCGCCGCCCGTTCATGACGACCGGCAGCCCCAGGCGTGCGATCCGGTCCGGCAGCGGGTCGTCACCGTGGACGGACGCGAGCAGTACGCCGTCGACCCGCTGGGCGGCCAGATAGTGTTCGAAACGCTGGCGCTCGGCCTCGGTGCGGACCAAGGTGAGCAGCAACTGCTTGTCGGCTTCGGCGAGCTCGGCGCTGACCCCGCGGATCAGGTCCAGGAAGTAAGGCTCCGAGAACACCCTGGCCTCGGCCTCCGGAATCACCAGGGCGACCGCGTCGGTCCGGCTGCCGGCCAGCGCCCGGGCCGCCTGATTGGGTACGTATCCGAGCTCCGCGACGGCGCGGGCCACGGCCTCCTTGGCCTGCTCGCTCACCCGCGGCGAGCCGTTGATCACCCGGGAGACCGTGCCCCGGCCGACGCCGGCCAGGGCCGCGACCTCTTCCAGGGTGGGCCTGCCGTTCTGCCGTCCGCTCACGACTCTCGAACTCCCCTCGCGCGACATCGCGCTCCGCGCCGGGCGTCTGGCCCAGCCGATTGATGCGGTGATCAGGCAAACTGATGGACCCACCAGTCGTGGCGGCACACATTGTGCCGAAGAGGACGTGGGAGCGCTCCCACACTAGACCCGATTTCCCTTTGGCGCCATGGCCGCGTTTACAAATTGACGGCCGAGCCCCCACCGGACACACGTGCGTCATAAATTCGTGTTCATCTCTTGACATTCACACCCGCCAGGCAGCAACCTTCCGGCAACGACGTGGGAGCGCTCCCATCCAGGGGTGCGACAACGGCCTTCACATCAGGTCCGGGCAGGGCCCTCGCTGAGCCGCGAACAGCCCGCCGAACTCCCTGGCGCACAACGAGCAACGCCTTGGACGAGGAGAGTGGAATGCGCACTACCAGCAGCAGACACGGACGCGGACGCCGTGGCGCCGCTATCAACGCGATCGCTGCGGCCGTCGCCATCGTGACCGGTGCGGCCTTGCTCACCGGTTGCGGCGGCGACGACGGTAAGGACGACAGCGCGGCGGGCGGCGAGCAGATCACGCTGCGGATCGGCACCTTCGGTTCCTTCGGCTACGACGACGCGACCGGGGCCAAGCTCTACGCCGAGTACGAGAAGGCCCACCCGAACATCAAGATCGAGGAATCGAACGTCGCGGACGGCCAGAAGTACTGGGACACGCTCAAGCTGCGGCTCTCGCGCGACAGCGGGCTCGCGGACATCCAGGCCCTGGAGGTGGGCTACATCGCGGAGGCGACCGGTCCCGCCATGGCGGACAAGTGGACCGACCTCGGCAAGACGGGCGGCGCCGACCTCGGCGCGTTCGTCGACTGGAAGGTCAAGCAGGCCACCACGGGCGACGGCAAGGTCATCGGCCTCGGCACGGACATCGGCCCGATGGCCATCTGCTACAACAAGGCCCTCTTCGCCCAGGCCAAGCTCCCGACGGACCGCACCGAGGTCGCGGGGCTCTGGGCCGGCGACTGGGCGAAGTTCATCCAGGCCGGCGAGGCGTACAAGAAGAACGCCCCGGCCGGGACCGCCTTCCACGACTCCGCCAGCGGCCTGTTCAACGCCGTGATCTCCAGCCAGCCCGTGCAGTACGCGAACACCAAGGGCGAGCTGGACTACGAGAACAGCCCGGGCGTGAAGAAGGCGTGGGACACCGCCGTGGCGGCGGCGAAGGGCGAACTGACGGGCAAGCCCGCCCTCCTGCCGGTCGCCCCGGTCGTGGCGCGGCGGGACGACCCCCCCGCCCTCGCGCGGGCCGAGCCGGGCCAGCAGGCCCTGCTGGCGCAGGGCGCCGGCCAGTTGGTAGACGCCGGGTACGGTGCCCGGCGCGGGCGGCCGGAGCCCGAGATTGGACGGCGCGTCGAGGAGCACGGGGGTTCGCATGGACTCATCCTGTGCGATGGCGAGCCCCTGGATGAGGCGTTTCGGCCGCGATCGCCCGGCGTTCACGGTCCCGCCGGGCGATCGCGGCCGAAACGCCTCCTCCAGGGGCTCGCCATCGCACAGGATGAGTCCATGCGAACCCTCGTGCTCCTCGACGCGCCGTCCAACCTCGGGCTCCGGCCGCCCGCGCCGGGCACCGTACCCGGCGTCTACAAACTGGCCGGCGCCCTGCGCGAGCAGGGCCTGCTGGCCCGGCTCGGCGCGCGCGAGGGCGGGGTGGTCGTCCCGCCGCGCTACGACCGGGGCGACTGGAAGGAGGGCGACGGCGTGTTCCACGCCGGGCCCCTCGCCGCGTACACCGTCGCCCTCGCCGACCGGATCGAAGGCCACCTGAGGGCCGGGGAGTTCCCCGTAGTCCTCGGCGGCGACTGCTCCATCCAGCTCGGCGCCTCGCTCGCCATGCGCCGGATCGGGCGGTACGGGATCGCCGCGATCGACGGCTCCGCCGACTTCCGCCACCCCGGCAACGAGGCCGTCAACGGGCCCGTCGGCGCGGCGGGCGGCGAGGAGCTGGCCCTGGCCACCGGACGCGGCCAGGCCGGCCTCGCCGACCTGGAGGGCCTCGGGCCCTACGTGCGCGACGAGGACGTACGGCTCTTCGGACTGCGCGACGGGGACCCGGACCTCCTCGAGCTGCGCGCCGCCGGGATCTTCGCCGCCACGGTCGGGGCGATCCGGGACCGGGGCGCGGGTCCCGTGGCACGGACCGCCCTGACGGGGCTGCAGCCCCCGGCCACCGCCGGGTTCTGGGTCCACCTGGACGCCGACGTGCTGGACCCGTCGGTCATGCCGGCCGTCGACAGCCCGGACCCCGGGGGCCTGATCCCCGATGAACTCGCCGAGCTGCTGGGGGTGTTGATCAGCTCTCCGCGCTGCGTCGGGCTCAACGTCACCATCTACGACCCGGACCTGGACCCGGAAGGCCGCGCCGGGGCCCTGCTCGCGGACCTGGTGGCGGGGGCGTTCGCGTAACGGCCGCCCCGGGCCCCGGGCTTCACGGCCCGGGGCCGTCGGGAGCGCCCCGCGCCTCAGACGCCAGACGTCAGACGCCCCTCGCGCCGTCGATCCGCTCGCGCAGCAGGTCCGCGTGGCCGTTGTGCCGCGCGTACTCCTCGATCATGTGGACCAGCACCCAGCGCAGCGAGACCTCGCCCCGCCAGCCGTCCTTCCCGGACACCTCCAGATCGGGCGCCCGCTCCGCGAACGACTCGGCGAACGCCACCTCCGCCCGCCACGCCTCCCAGGACCGCTCGGCCTCCCCGGGCCCGGACACCGCGCCGTCGAAGTCCCCGTCGGGGTCGGCCGCCGAGGAGAACAGGGCCGGCGCGTCCTGCCCGGCCAGCACCCGGCGGAACCAGCGGCGCTCCACGTCCGCGAGGTGGCGGACGAGCCCCAGCAGTGACAGGGTGGACGGCTCGACCGACCGCTCGGCCAATTCCGGCCCGAGCCCCGCGCACTTGAGCTCCAGCGTGGCCCGCTGGGCCCCCAACATCGATGCGAGCATGCGCCGTTCGTCGCCGGTCGCGGGCCCCGCGAACCGGCTCTCGGACTCGGGTCCGGCGAAGAGTCCGGCCCGTCGGCTGCGCTCGCTCATGCCCCGATCCTCGGTCACCGGCCCTGGCCGCGCAGGGCTTTGCGTAATCCTGACCGGTGGTGATGCGCCGAATCCCTGTGCACCGGCCGCCGCGGCGTGTTCCATTTCCCCATGGCCACCACCGTCCGCCGTTCCGTCCTGACCCTTCCCGCCGCCCCGCTGGGTCCCGAGAACCCGCTGCCCGCCCTCCGCCCGCCCGGCGGCGTGCACGAGCTGGACGACCGCTCCCGCGAGGGCCTGCCGCGCGACATGGCACGCCAGATCGGCTACGAGCCGCTGCGCTCGCTGCTGCCCGTACGGGTCCTGGACGGGTACCGGCGGCGGCGGGCCGAACGGGACGTGGAGACGATCGTCATCGAGAACGCGCATCTACGCGCCACCGTCCTGCCGGGCCTCGGCGGCCGGATCCACTCGCTCGTCCACCTCCCCACCGGGCGCGAGCTGCTCTACCGCAATCCGGTGCTGCAACCCGCCAACTTCGCGCTCAACGGCGCCTGGTTCTCCGGCGGAATCGAGTGGAACCTCGGCGCCACCGGCCACACCACCCTGTCCTGCGCCCCGCTGCACGCGGCCCTCGTACCGGCGCCCGACGGGGGCGTGATGGTGCGGTTGTGGGAGTGGGAGCGGCTGCGCGACCTGCCGTTCCAAGTGGACCTGTGGCTGCCGGAGGACTCGGAGTTCCTCTACGTGGGCGTCCGCGTGCGCAACCCGCACGAGCGGCCCGCGCCCGTGTACTGGTGGTCCAACATCGCCGTGCCCGAGGACGGGGGCACCCGCGTCCTGGCGCCCGCGGACGAGGCCTGGCACTTCGGGTACGAGCGCTCGCTGCGGCGGATCCCCGTACCGGGGTGGGAGGGCGCGGACCGGACGTACCCGCTGCGCAGCACCTACCCCGCCGACTTCTTCTACGAGGTCGAGGAGGGGGCCAGGCCCTGGATCGCCTCGCTCGACGCGGACGGGCGGGGACTCGTACAGAGCTCGACGGCCCGGCTGCGCGGCCGCAAGCTCTTCGTGTGGGGCGCGGGCGAGGGCGGCCGGCGCTGGCAGGAGTGGCTGACCGAACCGGGAACGGGCGGCTACGCGGAGATCCAGGCCGGGCTGGCCCGGACCCAGCTGGAGCACGTACGGCTGGAGGCCGGGGCGGAGTTCAGCTGGCTGGAGGCCTACGGGGCGCTGTCCGCGGACCCGGCGGCCGTGCACGGGGACGACTGGGGGGCGGCGCGCGCCGCGGCCGGGGCGGCGCTGGAGTCCGCGCTGCCCCGGGCGGCCGTGGACGCGGCGTACGAGGCGTGGCGCGCGTGCGCCGACTCCGAGCCGGGGGAGCGGCTGGCGGCCGGCTCCGGCTGGGGCGCGCTGGAGGTGCTGTGCGGGGGCCACAAGCTGCCGGGCACCCCGTTCGGGGAGGACACGCTGGGCGAGGACCAGGTGCCGTGGCTGGAGCTGTGGCGCAGCGGGGTCTTCCCGGCCCCGCGCAAGGTGGCGCCGCCCGGGCCGAGCCTGGTCGCCCCGCACTGGCGGGACATGCTGGAGACGGCCCGGGCGGACCCGCTGACCGAGTACCACCTCGGGGTGGCGCAGTGGCACGCCGGGGACATCGCGCAGGCGGTGCGCAGCTGGGAGCGCGGGCTGGCGCTGGCCCCCTCGCGGTGGCCGCTGCTGAGGTGCATGGCGGTGGCGGACGATCTGGCCGGGGATCCGGAGCGGGCGGCCCGCTGGTACGCGGAGGCCTTCGAGGACCTGGCGCAGGAGAGCCGGGGCGGCGCGGGCTGGCTGGCCGCGGAGTCGGCGCTGGGCCGGGAGGCGCTGGAGTCCCTGCTGGCGGCGGGACTGCTGCCGCAGGCCCGCTCGGTGTGGGACCGGCTCCGCCCCGCCCTGCGCGACGAGGGCCGCTTCCGCCTGGCCGCGGCCCGCCTGCTGGCGGCGGAGGGCCATGTGGGAGCGGCCCGCCGGGTCTTCGAGGAGGGCTTCGAGCTGCCTGACCTCCGCGAGGGCGAAGAGATCCTCTCGGAGGTCTGGTCCACGCTCACGGACCGCCCGCTGCCGCCCCGGTACAACTTCCGCATGCGGCCGCCGGGGGGCTGAGCCGGCTCGGCGGGCCGAGCCGGCTGAGCGGGCCGGCCCGGCGCCCTACGCCGCCTACGCGCCTACCCCAGCACCTTCACCTCGGTGTTCTGGCATGCCGTCAGCAGCCACCGGCCACCGGCCCCGTCCCGCGTCATCACGTACAGCGGAGCTCCCTCACTGCCGACACCGTCCGCCGAGCGGTAGACCTGCCGTACCTTGACGGCCGCCACGTCCGGGCGCAGGAACTGCGTGTGCGTCACCTCGTAGGTGACTTCGCCGTCCCAGTCCGAGGCGGGGAGCACCGCCCGGGTGAACTCCGCTATCGCGTCGAATCCGATGAGCACCTTGCCGTGCGCGGTGGTCCACAGCGCGTCCGGGTGGAAGAGGTCGAGGAACCCCTCGGCATCCTTGGCCCGCTGGGCGCGCTCGACGGCGGCGACCACCGCGGCGATCGCCTCGACCTCGACGTTCTCGACACCCTCGACGTTCTCGACTTTCCCGTCTTCTTCTCTCATGTCACCGATCCTTACCCCTCAAGTTAAGTTGAGGTCAAGCGATATGATCACATTGCGGTATGATCACGACGAAGACCCTCTACCTGCTCTGCTCCGCCGCCCCGCCCGTCTTCGACGTGGCCCATGTCATCGAGGACGCCCAGTCCCGCGGCTGGGACGTCTGCCTCGGCCTCACTCCCACCGCCGCACACTGGCTCTCCGGCAACCTCGACGGCCTCGCCGCGCTCACCGGCCACCCCGTCCGCTGGCAGTACAAGCTCCCCGGAGAGCCCGACGTCTGGCCGACGGCCGATGCCCTGCTGGTCGCCCCGGCCACCTTCAACTCCGTCAACGCCTGGGCCCTCGGCCTCACCGACCGGTTCGTCATCGGCATCGCCGCCGAGGCCATCGGAAAGGGCACCCCCGTCGTCGCCATGCCCTGCGCGAACGCCGCCCTCGCCGCGCATCCGCAGTTCGACCAGTCCCTGGCCGTCCTGCGGGGCTCCGGCGTCTCCGTCCTCTTCGGCGAGGACGGGTTCACCCCCGGCCCGGCCGGCCCGGACACCCCGGACCACTTCCCGTGGGCGGCGGCCCTGGCCGCCGTGGACCGCGCCGCGGCGGCCACCACCGCCTAGCAGCCGGCGCGGCCCCCGCAGCCCTCGCCGACTACTCCCCCGTCACCCCGTCGATCGCCTCGCGCAGCAGGTCCGCGTGCCCGTTGTGCCGGGCGTACTCCTCGATCATGTGGGCCAGGACGTAGTGCAGGGAGTAGACCTGGCCGTCGTAGGAACCGGTCACGTCCAGGGACTCGGCCGCGTCCACGATCGCCCGCGACCGCTCACAGGTGTCCTCCCAGAGCTTGAACGACCCCGCGACGTCCGCGTCGTCGACGTGGAACTCGGTCCACTCCCCGGCCTCGTTCTTCGGGAAGTAGCCGCGCACGTCCTCGCCGCCCACGACGTTGCGGAACCAGCCGCGCTCGACCTCCGCGAGATGCCGGACCAGCCCGAGCAGGCTCAGCCCGGACGGGGCCACCGCCCTGCGCCGCAGCTGCTCGTCCGTCAGCCCCGCGCACTTCATCATCAAGGTGTCGCGCTGCCACTGGAGAACGCTGGTCAGGGTGGCGCGCTCATCGCCCACCAGTACGGGCCGGGTCCGCTGTTCGTCGATCATCTGATGATCTTTCCACCCGTACACCGCTCACGGCTCACAGCTCCCGAAAGAAGCCCCTGATGTCCCCCACCAACAAGTCCGGCACCTCCATCGCGGGGAAGTGCCCGCCCCTCTCGTACGAGGTCCACCGCACGATCCGGTCGGTACGCGCGGCGATGTGCCGCAGCGGCACGAAGTTGTCCCGGGGAAAGTCGGCGAGCGCGGTCGGCGTGGTCGACACCTCGGGCGCCGAGCCCTGGTAGTCGGCGTGCGCGCGCTCGTAGTAGATGCGGGCCGCGGAACCCGCGGTCCCGGTCAGCCAGTACAACATCACGTTGGTCAGCATCTGGTCGCGGTCGACGGGGCTGCGGGGGTCCGCCCACTCCGCGAACTTCTCGCCGATCCAGGCGAGCAGCCCGACCGGCGAATCGTTCAGCCCGTACGCGATCGTCTGCGGCCGGGTCGCCTGGATGTCGGCGTAGCCCTGCCGCTCGCGCGCCCAGACCCGGTAGCGCGCCCAGGAGGCGAGCGTGCGCTCCCGCTCGTCCGGGCTCAGTGCGGCCAGTTCCTCGGCCCCGGGCTCGGCGGTCGCCCCGCCGCCCGGGAGCAGGTTCAGGTGCACCCCGAGCACGTTCCCCGGCCGGATCCGGCCGAGCTCCCGCGAGACGGCCGCGCCCCAGTCGCCGCCCTGGACCCCGTACGACTCGTAACCGAGCCGTTCCATCAGGGCCCCGAAGGCCCGCGCGACGCGCTTGAACTCCCAGCCTCGCTCGGTGGTCGGCCCGGACAGCGCGAAGCCGGGGATGTGGGGCATGACCAAGTGGAAGGCGTCCGCCGGATCCCCGCCGTGGCCCCGCGGATCGGTCAGCGGACCGGCGACCTTCTGGAACTCCACGAAGGAACCGGGCCAGCCGTGCGTCATCAGCAGCGGTGTCGCGTCCGGCTCGGGCGAACGCAGGTGCGCGAAGTGCACCTGTGCCCCGTCGATGACCGTGGTGTACTGCGGCCACTCGTTCAACCGTGCCTCGGCGGCCCGCCAGTCGTAGCCCGTACGCCAGTACAGCGCGAGCTCCCGGACCTCCGCCAGCGGAATCCCGTAGGCCCGCCCCGCCCCCGGAAGCTCATCGGCCACCGGGCCCGCTCCAGCCGCCAGGCCAGATCGTCCAGCTCGTGCTGCGCCACGTCGAGCCGGAAGGGCTTGGCCCACTCCCCGGAACCGCTCATGCCCTCGCCCCCCAAATCGTGTGGTCGTCATATCCCGCCCCCGCGGCGGCCCGCGCCCCGGCGGCCACCTCCTCGAGCACCCGCCGGCCGCGGTCCTCGGCCATGTCGAGCCGGCTGAGCATCGCCGGAGTCGCGATCCCCGGCAGGGCGTGCTGGTAGAGCGCGGCCACCCGGCGCTCGATGTCGCCGCGGTCGCTGAAGGTCTGCGAGTAGAGCTGTACCCCGGTCCAACACGCGGACAGGATCCAGGCCGTCTCGGCGGGATCCACGTGCGGCAGCAGTTCGCCCTGGTTCTTCGCCGCGATCAGCAGTCTGCGCAGGACCTCGATCCACCCCGGGACCGCGCCGCCGCGGATCTCGAACGTCTCGGGTCCGAGGGAGAGTCTGGCACCGGCGCTGATCATCGGTTCGTGTCTTATCCGGTACGCCGACACCATCGCGACGTCGACGACTTCCTGAAGTTTGCTCTCGCGGGGTGGCACGAGGAACGTGTCGTACTGCATGTCGAGCACGCCTTGGGCCAGCTCCAGCTTCGAGGTGAAGTGGAAGTACAGAGCGCCCTTGGTCACCCCCGCGTGCGCGAGTATCTCCGCGATGGTGGCGGCCTCGTAGCCGCGCTCGGCGAAGACCACCGCCGCGGCTTCCAAGATTGCCCGCCGCGTACGGACCGCACGTTCCTGCCGCACCACAGCGTCTCCGATCTCCAAGGGGGTTCCACCGGCGGATGCGCACCCATGATCCACCGGCCTGGCAAACCAAACCTGAAGGTCCGTAAGTTACCAAGTGGCTTCCGGCAGTTGTCGAGCGAGTCTGCCACCCCACGTATCAATTCTGAACCCGCTCACCGCCCCGTTTCATCATGGATCCCCTCAACTCACAACGGCATGGCCCACGGTGGCCGGAACCAGACAATCCACCACACGAAACCGCCCACATGGTTTCTTTTGAGGCGCGTCCAACGGGCCCGCCGACCTCACGCGAAGACCACCCCAAGGGCCCCGGCCCACCCTCCAACCGTTAACGCCGTTAACGCTCACGCCTGCCCGGCCCACCCGACGCCCGGCCCGTTAACGCCGTTAACGCCGTTAACGCCTACGCCTGCCCGGCCCGCCCAGCCATCAGCAGCCCGAGCCCGTCGAGGATCCGATCCAGCCCGAAGTCCAGGGCCTGGTCCTGCCCCCCGTGCTCCCCCACGGAAGCCCGGCGGTGGTGGGCGGCGGGCGCAGGCGGAGCTGCCCGAGCGTGATCCAGCACTCCTCGAGGAGGGTGCGGCCGCGCTCGCGGGCCCGGCCGAGGAGCATCTCGCACGCCGCGTCGGCGGAGAGCCGCTCCTGGGCCATCACCGCACCCGTGGCGCGCTCCACCACGGCCGTGGTCGCGGCGCCGCCTTCCAGGTCGGCCACTTCCGACCGGAGTCTGGCCACCACCCTGGCGAGCGCCAGCACCTCGGGTGCGGCGCCCTCACCCATCGGCGCGGCATCGCCCTTCACCCCTCGATCATGGCACGCACCTCCCCCGTCCGCCCATGTGCCGGAGGGCCCGCGGCCCCCGCGTGGCGCGCGGGCCGCGAGCCCGGCAAGATCCGGACGAGACGGACTAAGCTCGGAAAGGCCGCGAAGGGAATGGTTCGCAATGTGCCGCTGGCTCGCCTACTCGGGTTCGCCCATGCTGCTCGACGCCGTGCTCTACCGTCCGGAGCACTCGCTGATCAACCAGAGCCTCCATGCCCGGATGGGCGTCGAGACGACGAACGGCGACGGCTTCGGCCTCGGCTGGTACAGCGGGAACGGTGACGGCACGCCGGCGGTCTTCCGGGACATCGCTCCGGCCTGGAACAACCGCAACCTGCGCGAACTCGCGGCGCACGTCCGCTCGCCCCTGTTCTTCGCGCACGTGCGCGCCTCCACGGGCTCGGCCGTCCAGCAGACCAACTGTCACCCGTTCCGTCACGGCCGGTGGCTGTGGATGCACAACGGGGCCATCGCGGACTTCCACCGGCTGCAGCGGGACCTCTGCCTGGCCGTGGACCCGGCGCTCTTCCCGGCCATCGAGGGGTCCACCGACTCCGAGGTGATGTTCTACCTCGCGGTCACCTACGGGCTCGACCAGGACGTCCCGGGGGCGGTGGCCAGGATGGCGGGGCTCGTGGAGCGCCTCGGCAAGGAGCACGGCGTCGCGCAGCCGCTGCAGATGACGGTCGCGGTCAGCGACGGGGAGCGGCTCTGGGCCTTCCGGTATTCCAGCGGGGGCGCGTCCCGGTCGCTGTTCTACAGCAGCCGTGCCGAGACCGTGCGCCGCCTCCACCCGGAGGTGGAGTACCTCAAGGAGATCTCCGACGAGTCCCGCCTCGTGGTGTCCGAGCCGCTGGGGGACCTGCCGGGCGTGTGGAACGAGCTGCCCGAGGCGAGCTACACGGTGATCCCCTCCGCGCCGGACCGGGAGTGGCTCCCTTTCGTCCCGGAACCGTGCTGATGGCCGGGGGCCCCGCGTGAGCGGCGACCCGAGGGGTAGGCGCCCGTCAGCCGGATCCGATCCGGTCTGGCCGAGCACGCGAGCGACCCGCGCGAGCGGTCCCGATCCACGGAGGGGCCCGTCCATGTCACCGACCGCACTGCCGCGTTCCGCCGGGCGGGAAGGCGCCGCCCCGGCACACGACCTGCCGCCCGAGGCCGCCCCCGGCCGGGTCGCGGCGCTGACGATGGGCGTCGAGGAGGAATTCCTGCTCGTCGACCGCCGCAGCCGGGCACCGGTGGGGCGCGCGCCGCGCGTCATCGAGGCCGCGGCGCGGACGCTCGGCCCCCTGGTGCAGCAGGAGTTCTTCACCGCCCAGGTGGAGGTGTGCACCAGCCCGACGGCGAACCCGGCCGAGCTCAGGGCGGAGCTGGCCCGGCTGCGGGCCGAGCTGATCCTGGCCGCGGCCGCCGAGGACTGCCTGCTGCTGGCCTCCGGTACGCCCGTCGTACCGCCGGAGCATCCCCTGACGGTCACCCGCGACGAGCGCTACCGGAGGATGGCCTCGCATTTCGCATCGGCCATCGGGAACTTCGACCAGGCGGTGTGCGGTTGCCACATCCACATCGGGGTGAGCGGCCGGGCGCAGGCCCTCGACCTCGCGAACCGGATGCGCCCGTGGCTGCCCTCGCTCCAGGCCCTCGCCGCCAACTCCCCCTTCGACCGCGGCAAGGACTCGGGCCACGACAGCTGGCGCGCCGTCGAGTACGCCCGCTGGCCCACCGTGGGGCCCGCCCCGGTCCTGGACGAGGCGGCGTACGAACGCTGCGCCGACGAGCTCGTGCGCAGCGGGACGGTGCTCGACCGGCGGATGATCTACTGGTACGCCCGCCCGTCCGAGCACGTGCCGACCCTGGAGGTCCGCGTCGCCGACGTGAACGCCGGGCTCGACACCGTCGTGCTCCTGGCCTTGCTCGTACGGGGACTCGCCGCCACCTTGGGCACGGAGGCGGCCGACGGCGGCCCGGCCCCGGCGCCCGGGTCTGCACTGCTGCGCGAGGCGCACCGGCGCGCGGCCGTGCACGGCTTGGACGGCGAGGGCCTCGACCCGCTCAGCGGCATCTCCCTGCCGGCCTGGACCCTGGTGGCCCGGCTGCGGGAGCGGGCGGCCCCGGGGCTCGCCTCCTCCGGGGACCTGGAGCTCGTCGACACCCTCCTCGACCGGGTCCGGGCCGAGGGCAACGGGGCGACCCGGCAACGGGCCGTGTACCGGCGTCACGGACGGCTGAGCGAGGTGGTGGACCACCTCGCGGAGACCGTGGCCAGGGCCTGACGGAGCACGGGGTCGGCGGCTGTCCCGCTCAGCGGTTGTTCGGGTCCCCGCCCTCCCGGCGCCTGCGGTTGCGCCGGCCGAGGGCCCCCGCCACTCCGATCAAGGCGCCCGTGAGCGCGCCGGCCACGAGGATGCGCAGCAGGTCTTCCATCGAATGCTCCCCTCTGGGCCGGGCTCCGCCCTCGCCCAGTCAGCCCCCGCACGTGCCCGGGTGCCTGATCCACTGTGAACGGGCCCACTATCGACGGGCGCGGGGCCGTATGGCTTGGACGAATTTGACCTGTGGGCCCCCCCCGCGCCTCACGGTGCGAGGGGGCCCCCCTCCGCGACACGGGCCGCGGCCGTCCGGCCGGGTGTGGTCCCGGCCAGGGCGCGGAACTCGCGGTTGAGGTGGGCCTGGTCGTAGAAGCCGCAGGCGGCGGTCACTTCGGCGAGGTTCGGGTCGGCGCGGGTGAGCAGTCCCACGGCGTGGCGGAAGCGCAGCACGCGGGCGGAGGTCTTGGGCGTCAACCCGATCTGTTCGGTGAACCGGCGGACCAAGTGGCCCTGGCTCCAGCCCACTTCGGCGGCGATCCGGCCGACGGGGATCGCTCCGCCCGCGCGGGACAGCAGCCGCCAGGCGTGGCCCACCTCGGGTGCGGGCCGCGGGCCGCGTTCGAGCCTGGCCGACAGCGCGGCGTCCAGCAGGTCGAAGCGGGCCGCCCAGTCGCCGGCGGCCGCCAACTGCTCGACCAGCAGTCCGGCACCGGGTCCCAGGACGTCTCCGAGCTCGACCACCCGGTTGGTCAGTTCGCGCATCGGCAGGGCGAACAGCCGGTAGGCGCCCAGCGGGGTCAGCTCGAGCCGGATCGCCTCCTGGCCGCCGGGGTGGTCGCAGATCCGGGGCCCGTCCTCCAGGCCCGCGACCAGCGAGCCGGTCACCCGGTCGCCCGGGCCGGTGTCGCCCAGCCGGCGGATGCGGGCGAACGGCTCCCCCAGGCTGATCACCACGACGGCCCGCCCCGTGGGGACGAGCCGCGCCCGGTAGGGCGAGGCCGTGGCCTCCCAGTAGCCGGCGTAGCTGTACAGGACCGGCCGCAGCACGGGCGGCCACGGCCGGGTCACCCGCCACCGGTCGCCCACCCGGGTCACCTCGACTCCGCGGCCGGCCGCGCGGGCGCATGGCGCCAGACGCGGCCGCGAGGGGCACGTCACGTGTTCCCGTGTCATGCCCCCAGGGTCTCCCGGATGGCGTAGTGAGGGCAACGGACCGGGCGGACCCGGCACCCGGCACCCGGCACCCGGCACCAAGGAGGGCAGCCATGGCTGCCCTGAACCTCCTGCGCACGTCGCTCCTCGTCGCCGCCGCCGCGTCGCCCGCCTGCAGGACGCACTCCTGCCCCCGCCCCGCCCCTGCCCGCATCGGGCTGAGCCCCCCTTTCTCCTCTCTAGGAGCCACCGATGCGACTGGTGACGTACACGCCCGCCGGAACGACCGACAACGCCGACCGCCTGGGCGCCCAGGTGGACGGCCTGGTCTACGACCTCGCGGTCCTCGCCCGGCACGCGGGCGTCGAACTGCCCGGCGATCTGCTCTCCTTCGTCCGGGCCGGCGCCGCCGCCCGCGAGAGCGCCGCCCGCCTGCTGGACGGCGACCCGGCCGGTCGGCCCGCCGAGGCCGTCCACCGGCTCGAGGACGTCACCCTGCGCGCCCCGCTGCGCCCCGGAAAGATCATCGGGGTCGGCCTGAACTACGTGGAGCACGTCGAGGAGTCCAGCCGGAGCCTGGACACCGACAAGGACCTGCCCCCGCGTCCGGTGCTCTTCAGCAAGCCGGCCACCGCCGTCACCGGACCGGGCGCGCCGATCCTGCACAACGCCGACCTGACGACCCAGCTGGACTGGGAGTGCGAACTCGCCGTCGTCATCGGGAAGACGGCCTTCCGGGTGACCGAGGAGGAGGCGTACGGCCACATCTTCGGCTACAGCATCGTCAACGACATCAGCGCCCGCGACCAGCGCCGCTCGGGCCAGTGGTTCTTCTCCAAGGGGCAGGACTCCTACGCCCCCTTCGGCCCGGCCGTCGTCACCGCCGACGAGGTCCCGGACCCGATGGACCTGGACCTCGAACTGCGCGTGAACGGGGTCACCAAGCAGAAGTCGAACACCCGCCACATGCTGTTCCCCATCGCACGGCTCATCGCCGACATCAGCTCCGGCGTGACGCTGGAGCCCGGCGACGTCATCGCGACCGGCTCCCCCTCGGGCGTCGGCGCCGGCATGGTCCCGCCCGAGTTCCTCGTGCCCGGTGACACCGTCGAGGCCACCGTCGAGATCATCGGCACCCTCGCCAACCCCGTCGTCGACGCCCGCTGACCCCGATCGGCCCCGCCGGCGCCCGTCGGTCTCCGCCCGCCGATCGCCACCAGACCACCGAGGAGTACCCGTGCCGCCCCGTACCTACCGCATCGGCCAGATCGTGCCGAGTTCCAACGTCACCATGGAGACCGAGGTCCCCGCGATCCTGCGCGCCCGGATGGAGACCGCGCCGGACGAGCGCTTCACCTTCCACTCCAGCCGCATGCGCATGACCCACGTGACCCCGGAGCAGCTCAGGGCCATGGACGCCGACTCCGACCGCTGCGCCGCGGAACTCTCCGACGCGCGGGTCGACGTACTCGGCTACGCCTGCCTGGTGGCCATCATGAGCATGGGCCTGGGCTACCACCGCGCCTCCGAGGAGCGGCTGCACGCGCGGACCGTGGAGAACGGGGCCCCCGCCCCCGTGGTCACCAGCGCCGGAGCCCTGGTGCACGGGCTGCACACCATGGGCGCCAGGAAGGTGGCCCTGCTGGCCCCCTACATGCGCCCGCTCACGCAGACCGTCGTCGACTACCTCACCCACGAGGGGATCGAGGTCCTCGACTACCGGGCCCTGGAGATCCCCGACAACCTCGAGGTGGCCGCCCACGACCCGGCCAGGCTTCCGGGCCTGGCCCGCGCCCTGGACCACTCCGACGCGGACGCGGTCGTCCTGTCGGCCTGTGTGCAGATGCCCTCGCTCAGCGCCATCGAGGAGGCCGAGCAGCTGCTGGGCAAGCCGGTGGTCTCCGCGGCCGTCTGCACCGCCCACCAGATGCTGCGCGCCCTCGACCTGTCCGCCGTGTCTCCCGGGGCCGGACACCTCCTCTCCGGCGCGTACGCGCACTCGCCCCTGGCACCGGGGGCGCCGGGAGCGGCTGCCGCGGGGTGACCGCGGGCGGCCCGCCCGCGCCGCCGCTCGGTAGGATCACCACCGCACACCACGGGAAGGTGATCATGTCGGACAGCCCCCTCAGGCCCAGCTCGTTGATCAGTACGGTCTACGGGGCATTCGTGCGCGGGAGCGGCGGCTGGATCTCCGTCGCCGACCTGATCACGCTCATGTCGGAACTCGGCGTGGAGAGCCAGGCCGTGCGCTCCGCGATCTCCCGGCTCAAGAAGAAGGGCGTTCTCGAGCCGGAGCGCCGCGGTGCCACGGGCTACCGGCTGAGCCCGGCTGTCCACCCCGTCTTCGACGCCGGCGACCGGCGCATCTTCGCCAGCCTGGAGCCGGCGGACCTGGCGGACGGCTGGGCCATGGCGGTCTTCTCCGTACCGGAGTCCGAGCGCTCCCACCGCTACCAGCTGCGCACCCGGCTGACCTGGCTCGGCTTCGGCAACATCGCCCCCGGCGTGTGGCTGGCGCCGGGCCGGCTCCTGGAGGACGCGCGCGACATGCTGGTGCGGCTCGGGCTGAGCGAGTACGTCCACCTGTTCGCCGCCGCCGACTACGCGGCGTTCAGCGACCTGCCGGAGGCGGTGAGCTCCTGGTGGGACTTCCCCGCGATCCAGGCCCAGTACGCCACCTTCACCGGCGCGTACGCCCCGGTCGCCGCGCGGCTCGCCCGGCAGGACGGCATCGACGCCGCCGAGGCGTTCCGGCACTACGTGCCGATGCTCACCGAGTGGCGCCGACTGCCCTACCTCGACCCGGGCCTGCCCGCCGAGCTGCTCCCCGCGGACTGGAACGCGGTGGGCGCCCGGCAGGTCTTCCAGCAGCTCCACGAGGTGCTCGCGGGACCGGGCCTGCGGCACGTGCGCGACGTGACGGGTTCCGCCGGCACGACCTAGGACGATTCGCGGATCACCAGTTCGTTCGGCATCACCACCGGGTCCTTGGGGCCGCCCTCGATCAGGCCCAGGAGCAGCCGGACCGTGGCCGTGGCCTGGTCGGCCATCGGGCTGCGTACGGAGGTGAGTGCCGGGGCGGTGTAAGCGGCGGCCTCTATGTCGTCGAAGCCGACGACGGCCACGTCCTCGGGGACCCGGCGGCCCGCTTCGCGCAGGGTGCGCAGGGCTCCGATGGCCATCAGGTCGTTGGACGCGAACACCGCGTCCAGCGCGGGATCGTCTTCGAGCAGCTGGCGCATGGCCTCGGCGCCGGAGGCCCTGGTGAACTCGCCGAGCGCCACGATGGAGCGGCGGCCGGAGTCGCGCAGCGCGTCGCGGTACCCGTCGAGGCGCTCGCGGGCCTCGAAGAGGTCGAGCGGCCCGGTGATGGCGGCGATCCGGCGCCGCCCGCGCTCCAGGAGGTGGCGTACGGCGAGCGTCGCGCCGGCCGCGTTGTCCAGTTCCACGTACGGCACGTCCCGGGCGGCGGTGCGGTTGAACGAGGCGGTCGGCAGGCCGGTGCGGGCCAGCGCGGCCGGGAGCGGGTCGGTGCCGTGCAGGGCGACGAGCATGACCCCGTCGACGTGGCCGCCGGCGACGTACCGCTCCACCCGGGCCCGGCTCGCGTCGGATTCGGCGAGCATGAGCACGACCTGTTTGCCGGCGGCTTCGAGCTCCCTGCTGACGGCGCGGACCACGGTGGAGAACAGGGGATCGTCGGAGACCACTCCCTGGGGCGGGTCGGAGACGACCACGGCCACCGCGTGGGTGCGGCGGGTGACCAGGTTGCGCGCGGCCGCGTTGGGGACGTAGCCCAGTTCGCGCACGGCCCGCATGACGACGTCCCGGATCTCGGGCGCGACCGTCGCCTCCCCGTTGACGACGCGGGAGACGCTCGATTTGGACACGCCCGCCCGCGCGGCGACCACTTCCAGCGTTGGTCTTCTCATACCGGCCCGTTCCGTTCGGCGTGGCCGCCGGATCGGACGGCCGGCCCGTGCGGGAGCGTTCTCCCGCGATGGTGGCCCCGACCCGTTCGGCTGTCAACAGACGGCGCGGCGGCGGACGTTGCCGGGGGCCGGTGGACCGGAATGCTTCCGGCGGGGTCTTGCGCCTGGTCAACCCGGTTCACTGCGGGGGCTGTCGGCGCTGAGAGAACGCTCCATCGGTGGACGAACCGGGGGCGCCGGTGTTTCCGGGAGGTGACGTGACGCCTTGACAGCCGTGGGAGGCCGCCCCATCCTCACCCCTCAGGGGACCCAGCTCGGCTTCACCTGCCGCAGCAGCCTCCCCCGGACCACCGCGCCCACACGCGTGCCCAACCCCCTCCAGCGGGCCTCCGCGATGCTCGGCACCCCCATCACCGCCTGACCGGCAGGCCGGCGCACACCGCCACCCGCCCAGCGAAGAGGGCCCGACCGGCACACGCCGATCGGGCCCTTCCGCGTACCCACCAGGAAGCGCAGATGGGTGAACCGCCTCGTCCTGGACCTCGCCCGCATGGAATTCTGCGACTCCAGCGGCATCAGCGCACTGATCGCCGCCCGCAACCACGTACGGGCCGCCCACGCCGACATCGCACTCGCCGCCGTCCCCGCCCACACCCTGCGCGTCCTGCGCATCATCGGCCTGGACCAGGTCTTCCGCCTCCTGCCCGGCACCGGGTCCTGACCGCCAGGACTCCGCGCGGAGAGGCCCTGGATCGGAGCTACTCGACCGCGGGCTCGCGCCTATCCGCCGGTCCGACGGGGCAGGAGGGCCCGTACGATTTTCCCGCCTTCGGGCGTGGGCGTGACGATGGTGGCGTGGGCGAGGTCATTGACCATGTGCCAGCCGAAACCGCCGGTGCCGTCGACCAGGTCGGGGGTTCGCATGCGCGGCGGTCGGGGGCTGGAGTCCTCGACGGAGACCTCGACGGTGTCGGGGTGCGCGGCCAGGCGAAGCACGTAGGCGCCGCCGCCGTGACGCAGGGCGTTGGTCACGAGCTCGGAGACGACCAGGATCACGGTATCGGCGTGCTCCGGCTCGATGGCCGGCTGCCCGAGGGTTTCGAGGAAGGACCGGGCGGCCTGGCGCGCCTCGGCGACGGCGGACAGTGGACGAAGGACTGTGCGCTCGGCGCTCATCGTGGTCATCGCGCGCTCCTGGTCTGGTGTCGGTGTCCGGACCTTGCCTGCCCGGTCGTTGTTCCCTGACCCACGACAGTTCAACCTGACAGGACCCGATTACCTCAGAGACACGCACTCAAAAATCTATCTCGGCTGGAGTAGACATTGGGCGGTGGCGTGGTTATGGTTTCTCTCGTAACCCAGAGAGACAGCAGGGCCTGGCAGGGACGAACTGCCGGGCAGTAGTACACGCAGTACCCGTAGTTGCAGTGCGCAGTGCGGTGCGGTGGTGGAGTGTCGAAGCCAGGGCTGGTGCAGGACGGCGACGGGACTGACGACCGGACCGGGTGGCCCGCAGGCATCAGGGGCCACCGCGAGCAGTACCGCAGTTGACGCAGTAGCAGTACCTGTAGGTGCAGTACCCAGCAGTGAAGTCAGTGAGCAGCACCTCGGTGAAGGCGTCGGCTGCGGGCGCGCGCACCGGGAAGTTCGGCAGTGGGGTTCCAAGCCAGAGCAGACGCACGACGGGCGACGGGGCTGGCTGCCGAAGTGGCGCTAGGTCAGGCCACGAGCAGTACAAGCGGTTCGCAGTACAGCAGTACAGCAGTACAGCAGTACAGCAGTAAGAGAAGTACCAGCAGTACGCAGTCCCCCGCTTGGTAACTAGTTGACACCGAGGGATGAACGGAGGAGTTGAAGCGCCATCAGGATCGCCCGGACGTACGTCTGAGTCCGGGTACCGCAGGACATCGATAGTGAGGTGGTCTCCGGTCAAGCAACCGCGATCCCCGCATTCCCGGCAGCATCTCGGCCGGGTCAGCGGAAACAGAAGGCCGGCGCAGTAACAGGGCCGGCAGATGGTGTAGCAGTTCCTTCGGGGCCCTGGTGTCGTACGCGCCAGGGCCCCTCCCCACGTTCCGACCCCTTCCTCCACCTGTTTCGCAGTGAGGTGCGATGACAGCAGACGACTCGTTCAGCCGTCTCGACGACGACGGCTACCCCGCCTACACGATGGGCCGGGCCGCAGAGATGCTCGGTACCACCCAGGCCTTCCTCCGCGCCATTGGAGAGGCCCACCTGATCACCCCGCTGCGTTCCGAGGGCGGTCACCGCCGCTACTCCCGCTCCCAGCTGCGCATTGCCGCCCGCGCCCGGGAACTCGTCGACCAGGGCACTCCCATTGAAGCCGCCTGTCGGATCGTGATGCTCGAGATCCGACTCGAGGAAGCTCAGCGCGTCAACGCCGAGCACCACTCCCCCGCGTCCGAAGGGCGCCCGCGCACGGCGGCCTGAGGTGGACGTGCCCGCCGGTCGCGGTGGGCACTCCCGCTCGCGCGTGTCGGAGGTATGACGCACCTTGCTCCCTATGGTGACGGGCCGTGGGGGGCGTGTAGCGTCTGCGTCAGCTGTCGTGGTTCGGAAGTCCCCTTTGCCCACGCCTTGGTGTGGGCGTTTTGCTGTGCTGTGCCGCAGGAACCAGGACGATCACCTCCGCCTTCCGCATGGAGCGGGAGGCGTTCATCGACTGGAAGGCATGGATATGGCTACGGGAACTGTGAAGTGGTTCAACGCTGAGAAGGGCTTCGGCTTCATCGCCCAGGACGGTGGCGGCCCGGACGTGTTCGCCCATTACTCCGCGATCAACTCCTCGGGCTTCCGCGAGCTCCAGGAGGGCCAGGTCGTCACGTTCGACATCACCCAGGGCCAGAAGGGCCCCCAGGCCGAGAACATCACCCCGGCCTAACCCTTCCCCGGCCTAACCCTTCCCCGCCCCGCCCGCGCGGCCGCCGCGATCGGCGCTCGCGGCTTTCCGTACAGCTCGCAGGCGCCCGAACAGCGGACGTCTGCGATGTCGGCGGGATCCGAGGAGTACTGGATCAGGCCGCGCAGCGTTCGCTGCGCGGCCTGATCCGCGTCTGGAGCGGACCGACCGACGGGGATGCGGGCCTGCGCCGTCCGCACGGGCCGGCAGGCGGACTCCAACGGGTGGGCAGCATGGCTGTCGGTCGTGCTCGGGTGGCGCATGTCCTTCACACCGTCCTACGGCGTCCTCGCGTGGGATCAGTGCCGCCTTGTCCCGCTTACCCCGGGTAGGCAGGGGCACACAGGGCTTTGACGGTGAGCCCGGGATCGCGTCACGCCGGTGCCGTCAGGACGTGATCGGCGTGGGGAAGCTCGGAGATATGAGCGGCCGCCCCTTCCAGGGGCAGGAGAGGCCGCAAGGGGCAGGAGACCGTGGTGCGGTCGTGATCGACTTCCCAGGTCGGCAAGGGAGCCGAATGGACGCAGGTGGTGGAAACGGCGTAGAGGGTGCCGGAACAGCCCCGGCACACCAGCGAGCCGTGGATCACGCGAGTACCTCCCCTCGAACCGACGCGGCTGCGCCGTCATCAGGATGGGCGTCCCCTGCCAGATACAGCTGCCGCAGCGTCCTTTCCGTTTCGCGCCGGAAGTGCACGGCAGAGACCAGACGCTGCCACAGCGGGTCAAGGCGGCAGGGGACGGTGGCGCCGCGGGCCGCCCACTCCTCGGCCAGCCGCGCGTACAGGGGTGCGCTCTCGTCCGGGACCTCTCCACCGGCCTGCCCACCGGCGTGCGCCGGACTACGGGAAGGCCGCCGGCGCAGTTGTTCCGGAAGACGGGCAGCGGCTCTGCGCTTGCCGCTGCCGGCCTGAGCACTGCGGTCGAGGCATGCCCCATGATCATCCGTCACGTGCGTCAAAACGATTCTTCCACCCCGTTGGACACCGTTTCCGGTTGGCCGCAACAGCCCCTGCGCCTCCTCCGCTCCCCTGGAGCGGCCGGGATCGGCAACCGCTCGCCGCAGTGGCGTCGCGAACTCGGCGGCGCGTCCGGTGTCCAGGTCCAGCTCGGCAGCCTCAGGGAGCGGCCGTGTTCGAGCCCGATTACCTCCTGACCAGCCAGGAGCAAATCTATCTCGGCTGGAGTAGACATTGGACGGTGACGTGGCTATGGTTTCTCTCGTAGCCCAGCGAGACAGCAGGGCCTGGCAGAGACGAACTGCCGGCAGTAGTACACGCAGTACCCGTAGTACCCGTAGATGCAGTGCGCAGGACGGTGCGGTGGTGGAGTTCCGAAGCCAGGGCTGGTGCAGGACGGCGACGGGACTGACGACCGGACCGGGTGGCCAGCAGTGATCAGGGGCCACCAACCCTGAACGCCTCCAGCAGCGCCCGCCCCCGGCACTCCTCCTCGCTTGCAGGGAACCGGTAGCCGACGAGCCACCGCAGGTTCTGTGTCTGAACCGGGGATGGGTCCGGAACATGCCTGATCTGCCACCCGGCTGCCTGGGCGACCTTGCCCAGTACACGCAGCCGGCCGGTGTGCACCGCGGACGGCGCACCTGCAGGGGACGGCAGCAGGACCTGGCGCTCACCGTCCCGGGTACGGACTACGAACGGGGGCCGCCACCGCACCGGCCGCTGACCAGCTCGCCAGCGCAGCACCAGCGGCTCGCAGCTGAAGGCATCGATGTCCTCGTCGAAGTCCAGTGCGAGCGCGATGTGCCACAGACGCAGCGACCCGCACACCACCATCCGTCCGTTCGCGAGGGGCCAGTAGGTGATGATGCCCTTGCGCCCCTGGTAGGGCACCGGTTCGCTGACCGGCCCGAACTCTTCCAGTGCCAGCCCCTGAAGCCCTGCCGGGCCGCACGAGCGCACTGGCCCGTACGGTTCGCGGTACCAGGCCACGACATCGGGCTCCAGGCTCCCGGCCGTCTCGCCGTCCGGCAGGCCGCCTGGACCCTCCACCGTGCTCATGCCGCCCGCCTCCTGCCGGGGCGCCGCGCCGCTGCGCACACCAGACCGCCGGGGAACGCCACCGCCCGCTCCCAGTCCTCCCGCGACACCGCCGCCCGCAGGCAGCGGGTGCCACGCCGCCGCACTCACATCTCGCATGCCGGCGCTCCCAGCTGCCAGGTCAGACACGATGCCGCCCCCATGACCCCGGTGGGCTGCGCCGTCTGCTCATGCCCGGCCGACAGACGCAGATCCCGCGCCTGCCAAAGCCCTCCAGTACCCGGGGGACCGGCACGAACAGGCCGCACCGACCGTGCCGTTCCCGCCGGCCCGCCGGTGGTATCCACGGCACAGGCGGTCGGGGTGCTGTGCCGTTGAAGCCAGTCCATCAGCGCCAGCCGGCCGACCGTGAAGTCGACGCCCCACCGGTCCATGTCGTCCCGCAGCCCGTCCAGCCATCGCGTGCGGGAGCGCGCGTCCCGCCGGTCCGCCTGCTCGAAAGCGGCCAGCTGTTCCGCGACGGCCGCGGCCTCCGGCATGAGCACGAGCGGCGCCGTGGACACCGCCCGCGCTACAAGGCCCGCGTCCCGTGCTCGCCGTATCCACCGCGGGGTGCCGGGAAGGTGTGTCCACCAGTGCACCGTGATCTGGAAGGCGTCAGCGAACAGCTCCCGGCCGGCCAGGCCGTACCGCTGCGTGAGGGCTTCCCGCTCCTGGTGTGCCCGGGCGGTGTCCGGCAGCAGTTTCAGCGACAGCCCGAGCTCGCCCCCTGTGCGCTCGTTGTCGGTGAACCGCAAGTGCTCCTCACACACCCGCCAGCGGTCCCCATTGATCATCCACACCGTCTCCCGCACCCCGCGGGCGCGGGCACAGGTTCCGCACAGCGGCACCAGGTGTCCCTCGCGCACCAGCCACGGCCACTTCCACACTGCCGTGGCCTCGGACTTCAGCAGGTGTACCGCCGCCGTGCTCGGCAGGACCTCCTGCAGCGCCCGCACGGTGGTCCCGGCCAGTACCGCCAGGTATTCGAGTCCCTGCTCGTTGAGGTACATCTCGGTGGTGGAGGGATAGGCCCGCACGCGCACCGGATCAGCTGAGGCCTGTCCGAAGCCCACGCGTTCCAGCAGTTCTTCCAGCTGAAGTCCCTGGCCGTGTGCGAGCCGGCTGATGAGACTGCCCGTCGACTCGCCCGGCACCGGCACGACTCGCACAGGCAGAGGTCGGCGAGGACCGAACCGCCAGGACACCGTCCCCTGTCCGTCCATCGTCCCGTCCCCCTCCCCGGTGCCCCGCTGTCGACAGCCCGCCATCGCCTCATGCTGCTCAGCGGCATACCGGGGGAATCCCCCCGTCCGCCGGATATGCCCGAAAGTGTGAACCGGTCGGTGAAAAGGAAGCCCGGCACGGTTTCCCGCGCGGACCATGAGGTTCCAGGCACACGATCGCAAGGGAGCCGCCCGTGCCCGGAACCATGACCGAAGAACAGCTCGCCACTCCTCTGCGCGGCCACCAGGCCGTCGCCGTCGACAACAGCGTCTCCGCGTTCCTCGACCATCACGCCCGCATCAGCGTCGTGATGGCCACCGGCACCGGCAAGACCCTCGTCGCCCTCCACATCGCCCACCGCATCGCCCCGCACGGCAACGTGGTGCTCTTCGCACCCAACATCCAACTGCTCCACCAGACCGCGCAGGTCTGGCAGAGCGAAGGACGCCGGGGCCTCTACCTGGTCATCTGCCACGAGGACGCCGGCAGCACCCTGCCCGGCGGCGTACTGCGCGTCGCCTCTGCCGCGGAACTCGCCCACCATGCCGCCAGGGCCGCGGCCTTCGGCCCCCTGAACGTCTTCTGCACCTACCAGTCACAGGCGAAGATCGAAGAGGCCCACCGCGACCACCACCTCGCCCGCTGGGACCTCATCATCTGCGACGAGGCCCACCGCACCGCCGGTGACGGCAACCGGCCCTGGGCCCGCGTCCTGGACGACGGCCTCTTCCCCGCACGCAGGCGCCTGCACATGACCGCCACACCCCGCGTCCTGGCCCCAGGCGCCGACGCGGACACCCTAGGCACCGAAGTGATCGCCTCCATGGACGACCCACGCCTGTACGGGCCGGTCGTCTGCCGCCTCTCCCTGGCCGAATCGATCGCCGAAGGCCTCCTGGCCGACTACGAGATCGTCGCCGTCGAAGTCACCGAAGACGACCTCAGACAAGCCTTGCGCCACCCCGGACGAACCGACGCCACCAGCGAGGGACTGCGCCTGGCAGCCGCACAAGTCGCCCTCCTGCACGCCCAGCACCTCTACGACCTCAGGCGCACCCTCACCTTCCACACCTACATCGCCGACGCTGCAGTCTTCGCCGAAACCCTCACCGAGACCGCCCAGTACATGCCCCCGTACATGCGCTGCCACCTCTCCAGCAACGTCGTCCACAGCAACCTGCGCGCCCTCGCCCGCCGCACGGCGGTCCAGGAATTCATCGACACCCCCACCCACGCACCAGCGGGAGAGGACCTCCCGCGCAGAGCGGTCCTCAGCAACTGCAACTGCTTCACCGAGGGAGTAGACATCCCCTCCCTGGACTCCGTCCTGTTCGCCGACCCCAAAAGCAGCCCCGTCCAGATCCTCCAAGCGATCGGCCGGGCCCTGCGCCAGACCCCCGGACAGGGCAAGATCGCCCGCATCATCGTCCCCGTCTACCTCAGCCCCAACCAGACCCTCGAAGAAGGAACTAAAGGCACCAACTTCCACCTGCTGCACCAGATCCTCATCAGCCTCAGCATGTGGGACGAACTCGTCTTCGACCGCGTCATCTTCCACAGCGGCGCCCGCACCCTGCGCCCCTACACCCCCGCCCGGCCGCTGCGCGCGGACGAACTCATCGGCCTGCTCCGCCCCAGGCACGTCTCCGCCCCCAATCAGATCTGGGACACCGCCTACCAGCACGCCAAGGCCTATTACGGTGCCCATCGCCATCTCAGCGTCCCCAGCCGCCACCAGGCCCCGGACGGCTTCTACCTGGGCTGGTGGATCGGCCGGCAGCGCTCCCTGAAACAGCACGGCATGCTCCTGCCCCAGCGCGCCCAGGACCTCGAACTCCTCGGTATCCAGTGGGAACACCCGCCGACCAGCATCGAGTTCACCCTCGACATCGCACGCAACTACACCGGCCGCCACGGCCACCTCGTCCCCGCCCACGCCGAAACCCACCACGGGGTTCGCCTGGGCGCGTGGCTCTCGCGACGTCGTACCGAAGCAGACCGTCGCATGCTGCCCTACTGTTACCACCGCGCCCTCAACGAGATCTACCCCTGGTGGAACAGCCCGTGGGACTCGACCGGGCAGTGGCGCCGCACCTACGCCGCCGTCCTTCAAGCCGCACGCCGGAACAAGGTTCCCTTCCCCGACCTCGGCCCCGAACAGGCCATCAACCCCTACAGCCAATGGCTGGCCGACCAGATAGCCGCCCTGCCCCGCCTCAACCCCACCCCCCCGGGGCCCCGGCCCAAGGGGCCCCGGCCCAAGCGGCGCCGCTCCTCGAAGTGCGCGACCTGCGCGTCACGTTCACCACACCGCGGGGCTCGGTCCGGGCCGTGGACTCCCTCGGCTTCACCGTCGAGGCCGGCCGCACCCTCGGCATCGTCGGAGAGTCGGGCTCGGGCAAGTCCGTCACCTCGCTCGCCGTCATGGGCCTGCACCGGGGCGCCGAGATCGGCGGGTCCGTCGCGCTGGCCGGCCAGGAGCTGACCACCCTGTCCGAGAAGCAGCTGTCCAAGCTGCGCGGCCGCAAGATGGCCATGATCTTCCAGGACCCGCTGTCCAGCCTGCACCCCTACTACACGGTCGGCGAGCAGATCGCCGAGCACTTCCGGGTCCACTTCAGGGCCGGGCGGGCCGCCGCCAAGAGGCGGGCCGTCGACATGCTCGGCGAGGTCGGCATCCCCGAGCCCGCCCGCCGGGCGGGGGAGTACCCGCACCAGTTCTCCGGCGGTATGCGCCAGCGCGCGATGATCGCGATGGCGCTCGCCTGCGAGCCCGAACTGCTCATCGCCGACGAGCCCACCACCGCCCTCGACGTCACCGTGCAGGCGCAGATCCTGGAGCTGATCGCCCGGCTCCAGCAGGAGCGCGGCCTCGGCGTCGTCATGATCACCCACGATCTGGGGGTGGTGGCCAGGGTGGCCCACGAGGTCCTGGTGATGTACGGCGGCCGGGCCGCCGAACAGGCCCCCGTCGACGCGCTGTTCGCGGACCCGGCGCACCCGTACACCCGCGGGCTGCTCGACTCGCTGCCCCGGCTGGACGACAGCGACGAGGAACCGCTGAGGGTCATCCCCGGCTCCCCGCCGTCCCTGCTGGCCCCGACCCCGGGGTGCGCCTTCGCCCCGCGCTGCCCGGTGGCCGCCGCGGCCCGCGACGAGGAGCGGGAACGCTGCGCGAGCGTGCGGCCCGAGCTGTCGCCGTACGGCGAGAGCGACGGCGCGCGCACCGCCGCCTGCCACTTCGCGGGCGCCGTCCGGGAGGTGACCCGATGAGCACCGTGGACAAGACCGCCGCCACGCCCGCCCCGGTCCCCGCCGCCCGGAACGCGGGCACCGGTCCGCTGCTGCGCGTGCGCGACCTCACGATGGCCTTCCCCGGCAAGCGGACCGTGACCGGACGCCGGGGGGCGCCCGTGCGCGCCGTCGACGGGGTCTCCTTCGACCTCGACGCGGGCCAGACCCTGGGCCTCGTGGGGGAGTCGGGCTGCGGCAAGTCGACCACCGGCCGGATGCTGGTCCGGCTGCTGGAACCGACCTCCGGCACCGTCGAGTTCGAGGGCAAGGACATCAGCCGGCTCTCCCAGGGCGCCCTGCGCCCGCTGCGCAGGCACCTCCAGATGGTCTTCCAGGACCCGCACTCCTCGCTCAACCCCCGCCAGACGGTGGCCCGGATCATCTCCGACCCGCTGCTCGTGCAGGGTTCGAGCGCGGCGGACGCCCGCCGCCGGGCCGCCGGGCTGATGGAGCTCGTCGGACTGATCCCCGAGCACATCGACCGCTATCCGCACGAGTTCTCCGGCGGCCAGGCGCAGCGCATCGGCATCGCCCGGTCGCTCGCCACCAGCCCGCGCCTGATCATCGCCGACGAACCGGTCTCCGCCCTCGACGTCTCCGTCCAGGCGCAGATCGTCAACCTGATGGAGCGGCTGCGCACCGAACTGGGCCTGGCCTACGTGTTCATCGCGCACGACCTGTCCGTCGTCAAGCGGGTCAGCGACCGGGTCGCCGTCATGTACCTCGGGCGGATCGTGGAGATCGGCGACAAGAAGGCGCTGTACGAGACCCCCCAGCACCCGTACACCCGGGCGCTGTTGTCCGCCGTACCGCTGCCCGACCCGGTGGCGGAGCGGCGGCGCGAGCGGATCGTGCTGCTCGGTGACCCGCCGAGCCCGGCCGCCCCGCCTCCCGGCTGCACCTTCCACCCCAGGTGCCCCATGGCTCAGGAGATCTGCCGCACCGAACGACCGCTCCTGCGGAGCGTCGCCTCCCGCGAGGTGGCCTGTCATCTGGTGTAGGCGAAGGGTCCCGGGGGACTGACGGGGAGCCCCGGGAGGAAGAGGAGGGCCCCGGAGCCGATGACCATCGGCTCCGGGGCCCTTCCGTACGCCGTGCCCGCGCCGGCCTCAGGCCAGGCCCAGCTCCTTGCGGAAGAACTCCAGCTCCAGGGCCATGACCTTCTCCCGCACCCCGCCGGGGGTCATGTGCGTGACGCCCGGCAGCGCGAGCAGTTGGTGCGGCCGCCCGGCGTCGGTCAGGGCCTGCGAGAGCCGCAGCGTGTGGGAGGGGTGGACGTTGTCGTCGGCCAGGCCCGTGACCAGCAGCAGCGGCCGGCTCAGCCCCGCCGCGTCGGGGATCAGGCAGTCCCGCTCGTACACCTGCGGATGCTCCTGCGGCAGCCCCAGGTACCGCTCGGTGTACGCGGTGTCGTAGTGCCGGAAGTCGGTCGGCGCGGCCCCGGCGGCGGCCGCGTGGAAGACGTCCGGCCGGCGCAGCACCGCGAGCGCGGAGAGGTAGCCGCCGTAGGACCAGCCGCGGATGGCGACGCGGGTCAGGTCGAGGTCGCCGTGGCGCTCCCCGAGGGCCCGCAGGGCGGCGACCTGGTCGTCCAGGGTGACGTCGGAGAAGCCCCGGTACATGGCGTGCGTGAACGCGGGCGAGACGTGGGCGGTGCCGCGGTTGTCGATGGTGACCACGGCGAAGCCCTGGTCGGCCCACCACTGGCGGTGCTGCCAGCGGCGCGGCTCGGCGCTGACGTCCTGCATGCCGGGGCCGCCGTAACTGTCCAGCAGGACGGGCAGCGAGGTGCCGGGGACGTGCCCGCGCGGCAGCACGAGTGCGGTGGGGATCGCGTGCTCGGTGACCCGTTCCAGCAGCGGGACCACCCGGTGGGGCAGCGGCTGCGACAGGTCGCCGGGGGTGCTGGACTTCGGGTCGGTGGCCCTTCCGTCGGCGGTCCGCAGGACGCGCCGGATCCCGTCGGCGTCGGCGGAGCTCAGCAGCAGCGCCCCGGCGGAGGCCGCCAGGACGGAGTGCACCCCGGGTCCGTCCGCGAGCGGGCTCACGTCGCCCGTGTCCGGATCCAGCAGGAGCACCTGCTGCTCGGAGGGGTCCCGCAGGCCGGCCTCGATCAGCAGCCGGCTCCCGTGGACGCCGGCCACCTTGCGGACCTGGACCCCCTCGCCGGTGAGGAGCACGCCGTCCAGCGCGAGCGCGCGGGCGCCGCCGCCCGGGGTGTCGGCGGCGGTGAGCGGCCGCCCGTCGGCGAGGCGGGCCGGGGTGCCGGGGAGCATGGGGTCCACCCACTGCGGGTGCGTGGTGCGCGACAGCTCCCGGGTGCGCCCGGTGGCCGGGTCGGCGGAGAGCAGGAGCACGTTGCGCTGGAGCCGGTCCTGGACGGTGAGGAGGATCTCCGCATCCGTCTCCCATCCGGCGTCGGAGACGTAGGGGTGGGTCGCGGAGTCCCAGTCGAGGCGTACGGGCGCCTCCCCGTCCGGCCCGAACACCCACAGCTGCACGTCCGCGTTGGGGCCGCCGGCCTCGGGGTAGGCGAAGTCCTCGGCGGGCAGCTCCGGGTGCGCCGGGTCGGCGAACCAGCGCCGCTGGAGGGCGGATTCGTCGACCCGGGCGGCGAGCAGGCGCTGCCCGCCGGGGGACCACCAGTGCCCCCGGTCCCGGCCGAGCTCCTCGGCGGCGGCGAACTCGGATACGCCCCAGCGGGCCCCGTCGTCGGGGCTGATGCGGCCGCCGGGAACGGTGTGGAGGGCGTCGTCGGCGACGTACGCGACGCGTGAGCCGTCGGCGTCCGGGCGGGGATCGAAGACGGGTCCGGCGGCGGGGACCTCCTTGGGCTGCGCGGGCTGTCCGGCGTCCGCGTCGCGCGTGACCTCGTACAGCCGTCCGTACAGCGCGAACACGGCCCGCCGTCCGTCGCCGGAGAGCGCGTACGAACCGATCCCGGCGGCGACGAGCCGGGTGCGCTCGCGCAGCCGGCGCTCGGCGAGGGGGAGGGGCGCTGGCCCTTATACACATCTCCGG
>NZ_CP030287.1:8303368-8376483 GCF_003287935.1 Streptomyces sp. ICC1 | reverse complement strand
AAACAAAAAAATACCACTTCACCCTCGTCTTCACCCACCCCTTTCACAGCTAGCACTTCTGCCCCGTGTCCATTCCTCTTGCACTCCCACTTCCTTCGTGACTCTACCTCCGCACACTTTCCCTTAGCACCACTCACTACGCCTGCGGGAGGGGCGGGGTGGATCCCCCCGAAGGGGATCGGCGGGCCTCCGGGACCGTGGGTTCGGGGGCGGGCGCCGTGAGGACGGTGCCCGGTTCGCGGTCGCGCGCAGCGGACTGCGGCGGGACCGTGGGGTTGTCGAAGGAAGCCGCGACGAGTTCCGCCGCCGCATCCAGTGGGGTGCGTTCGGTCTGACTCGGAAGGGCCGCCGAAGGGGCGTCGGTCGTGTCCGGAACCGCTTCCGAGGTCCGTCCGAACACCTTGCGCAACAAGCTCCGAATACCCATGGGCCAGGCCTTTCGCATGAGTGCGTGGGTCATTTGTCCGTGAGGCGCGGTAGATCCCTGCCCAGAGTGGACACGTAAGGTTATCGGCCCCTTGGCTGGAACTTCGGCAGGGGCACCTTAGGGGCACGATTCGTGGCGCCCACTGCCCCAGCACACTCCCTCCGCACCCGAACTGCCGCCCCGACGTGCCGGATTCACCGGCCGTTCACCCGCAGGCCGCCGCTTCGGCGCAACCCGCGCCTAGCGTCACCGACGGATTGTTCCGACACGTTGTCGGGGACCGTGCATCAACGGAGGACACTCGTGCGCAAGCTCCTGCCCCTCATCGGCAACTCGCATGGGGGCGGCCGTTCCGCCCTCACCTGCCGCTACCGCTGCGGCGACGCCTGCTTCCACGAGGTGCCGAACACCAGCGACAACGAGTACGTCGGCGACGTCATAGCCCGCGCCTACTCGCGCCGCTCGATGCTCCGCTCGGCCGCCGTCGTCACGGTCGCCTCGGCCGCGGGCACCGCCCTCACCCTGAGCGGCGACGGCTCCTCCGCCACCGCGGACCCCACCGCCGACACCCAGCGCACCGGCGGAGCCGGCGGCAGCACCGACGGTGCCCGCGGTCTGCGCTTCAAGCCCGTCGCGCCCAACACCGCCGACCAGGTCACGATCCCCGAGGGCCACGAGCAGAACGTGGTGATCCGCTGGGGCGACCCGATCATCAAGGGCGCGCCCGCCTTCAACCCGGACAAGCAGACCGCCGCCGCGCAGGCCGGTCAGTTCGGCTACAACAACGACTTCCTGAGCCTGCTCCCGCTCGGCGGTGACTACGAGCGCCAGCAGCTGCTCGTGGCCAACCACGAGTACACGGACGAGCAGCTCATGTTCAAGGGGTACGACGCGGCCAACCCGACCCGCGAGCAGGTCGAGATCGCCTGGGCCGCGCACGGCCTGGCCGTCGTCGTGGTCCAGGAGGACCACCGCAGCGGCAAGCTGACCGCCGTCAACCGCCACCGCCTCAACCGCCGCCTGACCGCCACCAGCGAGTTCAAGCTGACCGGTCCGGCCGCCGGTTCCGCCCTGGTGAAGACCTCCGTCGACGCCACCGGCACCAAGGTGCTCGGCACCCTCAACAACTGCGCCGGTGGCACCACCCCGTGGGGCACCACCCTCCACGGCGAGGAGAACTTCAACCAGTACTTCGGCAACGCCGGCCAGGTCACCGACCCCACCCAGGCCGCCCGCCTGAAGCGCTACGGCGTGACGGCCGGCGCCACCGAGCGCAAGTGGGAGCGGTTCGACAAGCGCTTCGACGTGGCGCAGGAGCCCAACGAGTCCCACCGCCACGGCTGGGTCGTCGAGCTGGACCCGTACGACGTGAACTCCGTCCCGCGCAAGCGCACCGCCCTCGGCCGCTTCAAGCACGAGGCCGCGCAGCCCCGCCTGACCGAGGACGGCCGCCCCGTCGTCTACATGGGCGACGACGAGCGCTTCGACTACTTCTACAAGTTCGTCTCCTCGAAGAAGATGAAGAAGGGCGACTCGCGCGCGGCGAAGGAGCACAACCTCACGCTGCTCGACGAGGGCACCCTCTACGTCGCCAAGCTCACCGGCGACTCCCCGGCCGCCGAGATCGACGGCTCGGGCAAGCTCCCCGCCGACGGCGAGTTCGACGGTTCCGGCGTCTGGATCAAGATCCTCACCTCGTCCCCCTCCGGCAACGTCTCGCACGTCGAGGGCATGACCGCCGAAGAGGTGGCCGTCTTCACGCGCCTGGCCGGTGACAAGGTCGGCGCGACCAAGATGGACCGTCCCGAGGACGTCGAGCCGTCCCCGCGCACCGGCCGCGTCTACATCGCGCTGACGAACAACACCGACCGCGGCAAGCCGGGCAAGGAAGGCGCCACCGAGGCCAACCCGCGCAACCTGAACAAGCACGGCCAGATCCTGGAGCTCGCCGAGAACTTCGACGACCCGGCCGGCGACGGGTTCGCCTGGCGCCTCTTCCTGGTCGCGGGCGACCCGAACGACCCGGCGACCTACTTCGCGGGCTTCCCGAAGGACAAGGTCAGCCCGATCTCCTGCCCGGACAACGTGGCCTTCGACCCGCACGGCAACCTGTGGATCTCCACCGACGGCAACCAGCTCGGCTCGCACGACGGCCTGTTCGGCGTCGCGACCGCGGGTGACCGCCGTGGTGAGCTGAAGCAGTTCCTGACCGTCCCGCGCGGTGCCGAGACCTGCGGTCCGATCATCCAGGACAAGCGCGTCCTGGTCGCCGTGCAGCACCCGGGCGAGATCGACGGCGCGTCCGTCGAGAAGCCGCAGTCGGTGTGGCCCGACGGTCCGGGCAAGATCGTCCGTCCGTCGGTCGTCTCCGTCTGGCGCAAGGACGGCAAGAACATCGGCGTCTGACCCGAGGCCAGTTGAACGGCCGGTCGAACCCGCGGCGCGTCCGTTGTTTCACGTGAAACAACGGACGCGCCGTTCGGACGGGCTCCTCAACTGGCGTCCGTCAGGCGCCCCACAGGGAGGCGGAGCGTGGTCACGGCGCCCCCGTCCGGGGCGTTGGAGAAGCCGAGCGCGATCTCCAGCACCGCCGCCTGGCCGGCCACGATCGTCAGGCCCAGCCCGTGGCCCCGCCCGCGCCCCGGGTCGCCGGTACGGAAGCGCCGCGGACCCTGCTCGATGAGCTCGGCGGGGTAGCCCGGCCCGTGGTCGCGGACGGTCACCACCGGGCCCTCGACGCTCACTTCGAGCGGCGGCCGCCCGTGCTTGTCGGCGTTGACCAGCAGATTGGCCAGGATCCGGTCCAGGCGCCGCCGGTCGGTGAGCACCACCGCGTCCCGCAGGATCCGTACCGAGACGGTCAGCCGGGTGCTCGCCACGACCCGTTCCACGGCCCGGCCGAGCTCCACCCGGGCCAGGTCGGCCCGTTCGACGCCCGAGTCCAGCCGGGAGATCTCCAGCAGGTCCTCGGTGAGCAGGTGCAGGGCCTTCAGCCGGTCGTTGATCATCTCCTTGGGCCGGCCCTCGGGCAGCAGCGCGGCCGCGGCCAGAGAACCGGTGAGCGGGGTGCGCAGCTCGTGCGCGACGTCCGCCGTGAACCGCTTCTCCGCCTCCAGCCGGCCCTGCAACGAGGCCGCCATCGAGTCCAGGGCCCGCGCCACGTCCCGTACCTCGTCGCGCGAGCGGGACCGGCGCGGATCCTCCCCGCCGGCCGGGAAGCCGACGCGTGCGTCCAGGTCCCCGGCGCTGATCCGGCGGGCCACGGCGGCGGTGGTGGCGAGCCGGCGGCTGATCCGCCCCGCGAAGAAGACGCCGGCGAGGGCCACCACCCCGGCGGCGAGCAGCGCGGAGACCAGGATCGCGGCGTCGATGTCGCGGAGCCGGTGGCGGGTGCCGGCGTAGGGGATCCAGACGGCGAGGGCCTGGCCGTCGGCGGGCCCGGCGGCCCACATGACGGGTTTGCCGTCCTGTTCGCCGACCATGCTGCCGGTCTTCCCGCGCGCGACCAGCTCCCGCAGCGGCCGGGGCAGCTGGGGCGGGTCCAGGGCGGTGCCCGCGACGCCGTGCGCGGTGCCGTACTGGTACTGGCTCAGGGCGTAGTCCAGTTCCCGGCCCACGTCCTTGCGGACCTCTCCGACGACCTGCTCGGCGACCACGTTGTGCACCAGGACGCCGAGGACCGCCGCGACCGTGCAGCACACGGCCGTGGTGGTCATGGCGATCTTCCAGCGCAGACTGCTCGGCAGCCGCATCGCGTCCCGCCCCTCAGCCCGTGCTCGTGGCCGGGCACGGGGCGGAGCCGGCCCTCGTGCCGGGGCATTCGTCGAGGGTGAGCTCGGACAGGTTCATGATTCCGGCGTCCGGGTCCCACACGTAGTCGGAGACGGAGGTCTTGTTCGGATTCGAGGTCGGCTCGCGCACCGCCAGGTGGTCGGCGGCCACCTCCACGCCCTCCAGGACCCCCCGCCGGGACAGGATGCGGGCGATCTTCCCGTCGTCCTGGACGGTGTAGACGCGCAGTTCGCTGACCCGGCCGTCGATGTCGAGTGCGGTGATCAGCTCGTCCCGGCCGTTGCCCGTCACATCGGACAGGACGGGGGGCCGCACGGGGCAGTCCGGGCCGCCGTCCACAGCCTGTGTGCAGAGCGCGAGCCGCTGCACCGCCCGCGGGTCGACGAGCCGGCCGGTCCCGTCGTCCGCGGCGGTGGCGGCGGTGATGTCGGCGCGGACGACCCGCAACGCGTTCACGCTCCGCATGGACAGGTCGGGGACCTCGGGGAGGCCCGGGACGACGGTGGCCGTGCCGGGCTTCTGGCCCGGGCCCGGGGGTTCGGGGTGGATGTCCTTCCACAGGCTGCGGGGGGCGTGGACGGTGCCGAGGTCGCCGTCGTCGTGCAGGCCCTCGACGTCGGCGCACCCCGCGATGGCCGCCAGGGCGGCCGCGAGCAGGAGGGGCCGGCTGTGCCGGAGGGGGCTCATGTCCCGATGCTCCCTCGGCTCCGGCCGGGGGGCCCGAGGCGGTGGGCCGTTGGGGGGACGGGCGGTCGTGGCCGGGGCCAACGATCGGGGCTCTGCCCCGGGCCCCGCGCCTCAAGCTCCCCAGCCACCGCTGGGAGGTGCCCCCTGGCGGGGCTGGGTGTGGCGGAGTTCGGCTGGATCTGGGCTGGGCTGGATTCGCCTCGAACGCCGGCGGGGCTGGGTGGCCGGGCGGGGCAGGGTGTGGCGCGGTCGGTGCTCCGACGACGTGGGTGCTGTCGAACCATGACGTGGTGCGCCATGTGACCCGGTTCGGGGGCGGGGCGCGGGGGCTGGCCCGGGCGCGGGCGGCCGCGCTGCTGATGCTGGCGCTGCCCGGGTCGGCGTACGTCTACCAGGGCGAGGAGCTGGGCCTGCCCGAGGTCGTGGACCTCCCGGACTCCGTGCGCCAGGACCCGGCGTTCGCCAGGGGCGAGGGACAGGACGGGCTGCGCGACGGCGGCCGCGTACCGATCCCCTGGTCGGGTACGCGGGCCCCGTACGGGTTCGGTGACGGCGGAAGCTGGCTGCCGCAGCCCGCCGACTGGGCCGGGCTCAGCGTGGCCGCGCAGACCGGCGACCCGCACTCGACGCTGGAGCTGTACCGCGCCGCGCTGGAGCTGCGCCGCGCGCTGCCCGGCCTGGGCGCCCCGGACGCCGGGCCGCTGACCTGGCTGTCCTCGCCCGAGGGTGTCCTTCTCTTCACCCGGCCCGGCTTCGCCTGCACCCTCAACACCCGGCCGGCCGCCGTCGAACTCCCCTCCCCCGGACGGCCCGTCCTCTCCAGCTCTCCGGTGGAGGCGGACGGGCGGACCGTCCGGCTTCCCCCGGATTCGTGCACCTGGTGGGCTTTGTAGCGTGCGACCGGTACAGTCCAATCCCGTGACCGCACGGCTAGCCGACATCGCAGCCCAGGCGGGGGTCAGCGAAGCCACAGTCAGCCGCGTGCTCAACGGCAAGCCCGGTGTGGCCGCAGGCACCCGTGAATCCGTGCTGGCCGCCCTCGACGTGCTCGGTTACGAACGTCCCGTACGCCTGCGCCAGCGCAGCGCGGGGCTCGTCGGCCTGATAACGCCCGAGCTGGACAACCCCATCTTCCCGGCGCTCGCCCAGGTCATCGGCCAGGCGCTGACCCGGCAGGGGTACACGCCGGTGCTGGCCACGCAGACGCCCGGCGGGTCCACCGAGGACGAGCTGACCGAGATGCTGGTGGACCGCGGGGTCTCCGGGATCATCTTCGTCTCCGGGCTGCACGCGGACACCACGGCCGACATGGGCCGCTACGACCAACTCCGGGGGCAGGGCGTCCCGTACGTCCTCATCAACGGTTTCTCCGACAAGGTGCGGGCCCCCTTCGTCTCCCCCGACGACCGGGCCGCCATGCAGCTCGCGGTGACCCACCTGACGGCGCTCGGGCACACCCGGATCGGGCTGGCCGTGGGGCCCAAGCGGTTCGTCCCGGTGCTCCGCAAGATCGAGGGCTTCCGGCTGGGCATGAAGGAGCGGCTCGGGCTCGGCGAGGACGAGGTCGAGGAGCTCATCCAGCACTCCCTCTACACGCTGGAGGGCGGTCAGGCCGCCGCGGCCGCGCTCATCAAGCGGGGCTGCACGGCGGTGGTGTGCGCGAGCGACATGATGGCGCTCGGCGCGATCCGGGCCGCCCGGCAGCAGGGCCTCAGGGTCCCCCAGGACGTCTCGGTCGTGGGCTTCGACGACTCCCCGCTCATAGCGTTCACGGATCCGCCGCTGACCACGATCCGCCAGCCCGTGCAGGCCATGGGCCAGGCCGCGGTGCGGACCCTGCTGGAGGAGATCGGGGGGACGCCGGCGCCGCACAGCGAGTTCGTCTTCCTGCCCGAGCTGGTCGTCCGCGGTTCGACCGCGTCCGGGCCGCAGCAGGGCCGGGGCCCCGCGCGCTCCTGAGTGCAGGGCCGAGCCAGGCCGAGCCAGGCCGGGTCAGTCGGGGTCAGTCCGGGTCAGGTCCCTAGGGGCGCAAGGCCCCGGGTCGTCCGCGAGGTGGAGGGGCTGCGGCCAAGACCGTCCCAGGGGATGATCGGAGGCGAGTACGCCATCTGGCAGACTCTTTTCCTATGGGTGAAGCGAGCGTGAAGACACTGGATACCCGGACGGACGTCTCGTCACCCACCGTGACCGAGGAGCAGGACCGCCCGGCGTCGTCCGAGGGTGCCCTGCTCTCGCGGCTGCGCGCACCCCGCCGGCCCCGGATCTGGTTCGAGGTCCTGCTGATCGCGGTCAGCTACTGGACGTACTCGCTGATCCGCAACGCCGTGCCCGAGCAGAAGGCGGCCGCGCTCGCGAACGCCGACTGGATCTGGAAGGTGGAGGGCGCCCTCGGCATCGCCGTGGAGGAGAAGGTCAACCACGCCGTCAATGCGGTGACGTGGCTGATCGTGGGCATGAACTACTACTACGCCACCCTCCACTTCGTGATGACCATCGGTGTCCTGGTCTGGATCTACCGCTTTCATCCGGGGCGGTACGCGGCGACGCGGCTCGTCCTCTTCGCCACCACGGGCGTCGCCCTGGTCGGCTACTACTTCTACCCGCTCGCGCCGCCCCGGCTGATGAACGGGCAGAACTTCGTCGACACCGTGCTGGTGCACCACACCTGGGGCTCCATGGCCTCGGGCAACCTCAAGCACATGTCGAACCAGTACGCGGCCATGCCCTCCATGCACATAGGGTGGTCGCTCTGGTGCGGGCTGACGATCTTCGCGGTCGCCTCCGCCCCCTGGGCCCGGATCCTGGGCCTGCTCTACCCCGCGGCGACACTGGTCGTGATCGTGTCCACCGCCAACCACTTCTGGCTCGACGCCGTGGGCGGCATGCTCTGCCTCGCCTTCGGCTTCGCCGTCTCCCGCGCCTGGTACGGGTCCCTCCCTCACCGGCTGCCGCGCCGGCCCGAGGAGACGGGCCGCCACCCGGTGACGGCGGCCCTCCTGAACCATCCGGCGCTGGGCCGCTTCCGCAGCTGAGCCCCGCCGGGATCGATCCGCTCCAGGGCCCCGGCGAGGGTCCGTACGTAGGTCTCGTCGGCCAGGACGCGCACCCCGTCGTAGGGGTGGTCGAGGCGTTCTTCCGAGGCCAGGACGGTGCGCAGTACGGGCGCGGCAGCCGCGGCCGGGGCGCCGATCTCCCCGAGCAGGCGGACGGCCTCCCGCGTGGGCAGCGCCGGGTTGCCGGTCCAGGCGGGGTCCACGGCCGCGAGCAGTGCGAAGGTGGGGATGCTCGGGTCGTGGGTGTGCTCGCGCGCCGGCCGCAGGCCCGGCAGCAGTACGGGGAGCAGGTCCGCTGCGGGCATCGGGGCCAGGATGGGGGTCCAGGCGCCCCCGCTGGGCAGCCGGTCCTGCTTCGCGAGCTCCCGCAGGGTGGGCAGCGCCCGGGTGTCGCCCATCCCGGCGAGGGCGAGCGCGAGGGCCCGGATGGAGCCGCTCACCCCGACGCCGTCCGGTGGGTGATCCGGCCGCCCGACATCGTGAGCCGGACCGGGGCCTCGGCCAGCTCGTCCGCCGGAGCGTCCACCGGGTCCAGGCCGAGGGCCGTCAGGTCCGCCCGGAATCCGGCCGCGATCCGGCCCGCCACCCGTTCCTCCCCCGCCGCGAGCGCGGCGTGCGAGGTCATGCCCTCCAGGGCCATGAGCCCGGTCAGGGCCGCCCCGCGCCAGGCCGGCGTACCGGCCGAGGCCGCGCCGAGCGGGCTGCGGGCGACGGCCAGCACCCGGCGGGCGTCGTGGTGGGCGATCGGCCAGTCCGAGCCGAGGGCGAGCACCGCCCCGGCTTCGCGCAGGTCCCGGCAGCGCCAGGCGCGGCCGGCCCGCTCCTCCCCCAGCCGCTTGGACCACTCGTCGCCGTGGTCGGCCCGGGTGTAGGCGGTGTGCGGCGGCTGCATCGAGGCGATCACCCCGAGCTCCGCGAACCGCTTCAGCTGGTCGTCGGGGACCGTTTCGATGTGCTCGATGCGGTGCCGCATCCGGGCGCGGGGGCCCAGCGAGGCCACGGTGTCCAGGACGTGGCGGACCGCCGCGTCGCCGATGGCGTGGGTCGCAGTACGGACCCCGGCCGCGTCGAGGGACCGTACGGCGCGGGCGTAGGCCTCGGGGTCGGGCCAGAAGGCCTCGGTGCCCCGGCCGTGGCAGTCGGCGTGTTCGAGCCAGGCGGTGCCGCCCTCGACGGTGCCGTCCATGAAGAACTTCACGCCGGCGACCTGCCAGTGGCGGCCGCCGAGCAGCTGCGTCCCGATCAGCTCCTCCAGGTCGGCGTCGGTGGCGCCGGGCATGCACCAGGGGGAGAGCCGCAGCCGCAGCGGCAGGTCGTCCTCGTACTCGACGCCGGCGAGCAGCGCCGGTACGTCGCCGTCGCCGAGGTCCATGACGTGTGCGCCGGTCAGGCCGGTGGCGGCCATGTCGGACAGCAGCCGGCTGAGGCTCCCGCGGCGCTCCGCGTACGTGGGCTTCGGCGCCAGCGAGCCCACCAGGTCCATCGCGGCGTGCTCGATGAGGTGGCCGGTGGGCCGCCCGGCGCCGTCGCAGACGATCTCGGAGCGCTGGGCGAAGGTGCGCGGGCCGGTGACCCCGGCGGCGGCGAGGGCCGCGCCGGAGGCGAGGGCGGAGTGGCCGTCGTAGAGGCGCAGGAAGGCGGGGGCGCCGGCGACGGCGTCCTCGATCAGCGCCTTGTCCACGGGGCGGCCGCCGAAGGCGTTGTGGTCGAGGCCGTGGCCGAGGACCCAGCCGCCGGGGCCGCGGCCGGCCTCGCGCAGGGCGGCGCGGAGCTGGTCGAGGTCGGTGACGGCGGACAGGTCCGTGCCGGCGGCCATCTCGATGCCCCAGACGGGGTGGCTGTGGGCGTCGGTGAGGCCGGGGGTGAGCGTGGCGCCGGCGAGGTCGACGGTCTCGGTGCCGGGTCCGCGCCAGTCGCGGACGTCGGCCTCGTCGCCGACGGCGACGATCTCGCCGTCGAGGACGGCGAGGCGCCGGGTCAGCTGGCCCTGCTGCGCGTGCTTACGGGGCACACGCAGTTCCCCGCGTACCTCACCGACGGCTCCTGGAACATCCCGGGCTACAACACGCCCATGGCGGCCTGGTTCCCCGGGCTGGTAGATCCGTGTACTACCTCCATGGGCTGGGCGCCGACGTCTCCCACGGCGCCCCAAGACTTGGTGGGCCGGCCTCGCGCACACCGAGCTCCCCTGGCTGTTGCTCGGTTCCGCCGTGGCGAGGGGCGGGGTTGCCCCGGGCCGGGATCTCGACGCGTCGGCTAGGGCTGTTCGGCCAGGCCCTGCGGAAGCCGGCCGGTGTGCAGCACCCCCAGGGTCTGGGTGGCGCGCGTCAGGGCCACGTAGAGGTCGCTGGGCTCGTGGTCCGCCGGTTCCACGACGAGCACGGTGTCGAACTCCAGCCCCTTGGCCTGGCGCGGATCCAGCAGGACGACCGGGCGGGTCAGGTCCGGCTCCTCCCCCGCCCGTACGCCGGGCAGCGCGGCCGCGAGCGCCTCGTGCAGCGGGCGCGGGGCGATCACCGCGAGGCGGCCCTCGGCCGGGGCGCAGTCCCGTACCGCCTCGGCGAGCGCCGCGGCGAGGTCGTCCGTCCGCCGCACCCAGGGCCGCCGCCCCGTGGAGCGGATCGAGCTCGGCGGCTCGAAGCCGGGGTGGCGGGCCCGCAGGACGGCGGCCGCGAGGTCCATGATCTCTACGGGGGTGCGGTAGTTGACGCCGAGGCGGACCAGCTCCCAGCGGTCCTCGACATAGGGGGCGAGGATCCGCTGCCAGGAGCCGCAGCCGGCCTCGTCGCCGGTCTGGGCCGGGTCGCCCACCAGGGTCATGGAGCGGGTCGGGCAGCGCCTCATCAGCAGTCGCCACGCCATGGCGGACAGCTCCTGCGCCTCGTCCACGATGACGTGGCCGAAGGCCCAGGTCCGGTCGGCGGCGGCCCGTTCGGCCGCGCTGCGGTGGTCCTCCTCCTCCTGCCGCTCGGCCATGCGTTCGGCGTCGATGATGTCGTGGGCCGCGAGGAACTCGTTCTCCATGTCCTCGAACTCGTAGCTCTCCGAGCCCGCCGACAGGTCCAGGACGCCCTGCGCGTAGGCGACGCGCTCCAGGCGCTCGCGCTCCTCGGCGGCGCGCCGCGCGGTGTCGTCGACCCCGAGCAGCTCGGCGGCCTCGTCCAGCAGCGGGACGTCCGCCGGTGTCCAGTCCGCGTCGCCCGTCGTCGTGCGCCGGATCAAGTCGGCCTCCCGCTCGGGGAGGTGGGTGGGATCGGCGAGGTAGTCGGCGATCAGCCGCCGGGGCGTGAGCGGGGGCCACAGCGTGTCGATGGCGGCGTGCACCTCGGCGCTGGTCGCGATCTCCTTGCCCAGCTGCGCGATGTCGTCGGGGCCGAGCAGGTTGGGGCCGCCGTACGGGTCGGCGCCGAGCCGGTCGGCGAGTTGCTCCGTGAGCGCGTCGATGATCCGGAAGGCGAAGTACGGGCGCGCCAGGTTGTGCGGCAGCCCGGTGGCGCGGGCCCGGTCCCGGGCCTCGTGGGCCATGGTCCGGTCGAGCAGCAGCGTCCCGTAGTCGTCGTGGTCGATCTCCAGGGCCGGTTCGGGCACGACGTCGGCGTCCTCTCCGCTGCCGGCGGGCACGGTCTCGGGCAGCGTCTGGCGGTCGCCCACGACGCGCGCGAGGACCCCGGCCATCTCCACGCGCCCCTTGACCGCCGCGGCACCGGGGCGGTCGCGGCCGGTCGCGCGGACGCCCGGGAACAGCTCGCCCGGGGTGGCGAGCAGCACTCCGGTCTCGCCGAGGGCCGGGAGGACCTCGCCGATGTAGCCGAGGAAGGCCGGGTTCGGCCCGACGATCAGCACGCCGCGCTTGGCGAGCAGCTCGCGGTGCGCGTAGAGGAGGTAGGCGGCCCGGTGCAGGGCGACGGCGGTCTTGCCGGTGCCCGGTCCGCCCTCGACGACGAGGATCCCGCGGTGGGTGGAGCGGATGACCCGGTCCTGTTCGGCCTGGATGGTCTGCACGATGTCGTGCATCCGGCCGGTGCGGGCGGCATCGAGGGCGGGGAGCAGCACCGCGTCCGCGTCGGCGCCCTCGTGGCCCGTGCGCTCGGTGTCGGCGAGGTCGAGGATCTCGTCGTGCAGGGCCGTTACCCGGCGGCCCTGGGTGGTGAGGTGGCGGCGTCGGCGCAGGCCCATGGGGGAATACCCGGTCGCGAGGTAGAACGGGCGCGCCACATCGGCCCGCCAGTCGATGACGAGGGGCGTGCGGTCCCGGTCGTCCTGCCTGATTCCGATACGGCCGATGTGGTGGTCCGCGCCGTCGGAGAAATCGAGCCTGCCGAAACACAGGCCGTTCTCGCCCGAGTCCAGAGCGGAAAGCAGACCGGACTGCTCGGCGACCACGACATCCCGTTCCAGCCGCGCCTGGAACCCGCTCGCGGCGGTGCCGAGGGCGCCCTGTACGGCGCGTTCGGCCTCGTCACGCAGATCGTCGAGGCGCGCATAGAGAGCGGTGATGAATTGCTGCTCATTCCGGAATTCTTCGGTTGACAATTCCACTCCTGACGCGATACAGTGTCCCCATAAGCTTCTTCACATCATCGCTCGGCGAAGATGTGAAACCTCAAATATACACAGACGAACACCCCGGCCTCAATCAGTCCGGGGTGTTTTTCGTATGTCAGCTTTCAGGTTTCACTTTCGGGACTCCGGGCTCCGCGCTCATTCGGTCCGCATGTGCGCGATCTGGATCAGATTCCCGCAGGTGTCGTCGAAGACTGCCGTGGTGACCGGACCCGCCGCCTGCGGGTCCTGCGTGAAGCGGACGCCGAGCCCGGTCAGCCGGGCGAACTCGGCGTGGACGTCGTCGACGGCGAAGGAGGTCCACGGGATGCCGTCGGCGAAGAGGGCCTCCTTGAAGGGTCGGACCGCGCGGTGGTCGCCGGGCTCCAGGACCAGCTCGGTGCCGTCCGGCTGCTCCGGGGAGACGACCGTGAGCCAGGACACCTCCCCCATCGGAATGTCCGTCTTCTTCTCGAAGCCGAGCACCTCGGTGTAGAAGCGCAGGGCCTTGGCCTGGTCGTCGACCAGGACGCTCGTCAGGTTGATCCTCATGCCGCCACATTGTCCCCGGCACGAACCACGATCACGACTGCTGGAGTACTTGTCGGCGCCCCTTCGCGACTCGGTGTCACCCTTCGGATACTTTGGGCTGCTCAGTTCGATCCCGGAGAGTGGGCGTAGATGGCGACGGTGCTGGTGACGGGCGCGGCAGGGAAGATCGGCTCGAGGGTCGTCACGGAGCTGGGCGGGCGCGGCATCCCGGTCCGCGCCTTCGTCCGTGACCCGGATCGTGCGGCTGCCGTGCTCGGCGGCGGGACCGAGCTGGCGCAGGGCGACTTCGCCGAACCGGAGTCTGTCCGGCGGGCTCTCGACGGTATCGATCGCATGTTCCTCCTCTGCGCGAACGACCCCCGGCAGGTCGAATACGGGACGAACGCGATCGACGCGGCGGCGGCCGCGGGTGTCCGGCAGGTGGTCATGCTGTCCACGATCGGGGCGGAGGCCGGTTCCCCGACGGTCTTCTTGGACCAGCACGGCCGCATCGAGCAGCACCTGCGCGGCTCGGGCATCCCGGCGGTGGTGCTGCGCTCGAGCCACATGATGTCGAACGTCCTCGGTTCCGCCGCGACCATCCGGCAGGCCGGCCGCTTCTTCCTCCCCGCCGGTGACGCGCGCATCGCGATGGTCGATCCGCACGACGTCGCCACCGCCGCTGCCGCGGCGCTGGTCACGGCCGAGCACGACGGCAGCACGCACGTCCTCACCGGCCCGGAGGCGATCACCTACACCGAGGTCGCGCGACGTCTGTCGAGTGCCCTGGGCCGCCCGATCGAGTACGTGGACGTACCGGGCGAGGCGGCGGCCGCCGCGATGACCCAGGCCGGTCTGCCGCAGTGGCTGGCGGAGCAGGTGGTGGCCGTCTTCGGGGCGCTGCGCGGCGGGTTGAACACCTCCACCACCAGCGCGGTGCGGCACCTGACGGGCCGTGAGCCCCACACCTTCGAGGAGTTCGCCCGCCGGGCGGCCCCTTCGCTGGCCGGCGAACAGCCGGTCTAGTGCTGTGACCGGAAGGGTTCACCGTGTCACGGTGCCCGCGAGGGTCGCCGGTCTGACGGCGTCGGGGCCGTAGCGGGCCCGGGCCCGGTCGGCGGCGGCCTCGACCGCGAGCGCCTGGTCGTCGGCCGCGTCGAAGGTGAGCTGCCGCCTGGCCTCGGAGGCGGGGCACAGGGCCTCGGCCCGGAGGTCGAAGGAGCGTACGCGTGCGCGTTGGAGGCCGAGGAGCCCGTACAGCTCGTAGGCGGTGCCGGTCAGGGGGCGGGTGTGGTTGGTGGGTTCGGTCAGGGTCCGGGTCCGGGTGGAGGTGCTGCGGTCGGCGTAGCGGACGGTGAGGGTGAGGCCGGTGGCCGCCCGGGCCTCGTCACGCAGGCTCGCGCCGAGCCGGTGGGCGAGGCCGAGGAGGGCGCGGTGGTGCTGGTCCGCGTCGAGGCAGTCGGCCTCGAAGGGGTGGCCGGCGCTGAGGGACTTGGGCACGGGGTGGGCGTCGACCGGGCGGAGGTCCTGGCCGTGGGCGCGGGCGTGCAGGGCGCGGCCGGTGGCCGAGCCGAAGATCCTGGTCAGGGCGGGCAGCGGCGCGTCGGCGAGGTCGCCGATGGTGTGCAGTCCGTACGCGGCCAGCGAGGCGGCGGTGGCGGGGCCGACTCCGTGGAGGGCGGCGACCGGGCGGGGCCGCAGCCAGTCGGTGACCTCCTCCTCGGTGAGGACGGCGGCGGCGCCGAAGGGCGTGGAGGCGGCCGTCATCGCCGCGAGCATGCGGTTGGGCGCAACGGCGCAGGTCGTCCGCACGCCGTGCAGGCCGATGGTCCGCATCCGCAGCAGGGCGGCCAGGTCCTCGGCGCCGCACTGCCAGTAGCGCAGGGCGCCGGTGATGTCGAGGTCGGCGGCGTCGGGCGGGATCGGCTGGACCCGGGGGGTGATGTTCCCGGCGAGGTCGAGGAGTTGCCCGTAGAGCCCGGCATCGGCGGCCGGGAAGTGGAACCGGGCGTGCAGGATCTGCTTCGTGGTGATCACCCCGCCGATCCGGGGCTGGTGTAGCCGAGGGACTTGAGGTCGGCGGCGCGGGTGCCGGCGGGCTGGAGGTCCGCGTACGGATGGAGGCGCGCCCCGCTGGTGCCGTTGGCGAGGGTGCGCGCGGCGCCGGCGGCGGGGGTGCGCGCGGTGGGGGTGGGTGGCGCTGGGGATTTCGAGGGCGTCAGGCGGTCTGGGCCTTGTCGTAGGCGGCCTTCGCCTCGTTGCCGAAGTACGGGCCGTACATGCGGTTGGGCAGGAAGGTGTAGCCGAAGCTGTTCACCGAGGCCTGCGTGCCCAGGCCCGTGGCCTCGTTGAAGTCCTGGAACCAGGGGCCGCCGCTCGAGCCGCCGGTCATGTTGCAGGACATGCTGTGGTCCTTGGTCAGCAGGAAGTCCTTGCCCGTGTTGGCGCTGCAGTAGACGAGCTTGGTGCCGTCGTACGGGGCCGCCGCCGGGAAGCCGAACGAGTACATCTTCTTGTTGTAGCCCCCGTTGAACACGATGCCCTGGGCGCCGACGACCTGGCTGAGCTTCTGGCCGTTCAGCGGGGCGACGACCGCGAGGCCGACGTCCATGTTCATGTCCTCGCTCGCCGCCCACTGGTCGGTCGCGAAAGTCTTGGTGGCCGGCCACTGGCCGTAGGGCGCGTTGCCGTTGTTGTACGCCGGAACGAAGATCCAGTTGGTGTGCCAGGCGCCCTGATACTTCACGCAGTGGCCGGCGGTGATCACCGTGCTGCCGTTGGCGCTGGTGATCGAGTCGCCGGAGCAGGAGGCCGTGCGGTCACCGAGGGTGAAGAAGACCCGGCCCGAGGTCTTCACGACCGCCCCGCCGCCCGTCCAGGGGCCGCCCGCCTGCGGGAAGGCCGTGGGGGAGGCCGGGGGTGAGGCCGTGGCGAAGGCTCCTGAGGCGGCGCTCGGCGGCGTCGGGGCGATCGTCGTGGCGCCGGCCGCGGCGGTCGGCGCCACGCGGCCGGTGCCCGGGGCCGCCGTGAGGTCCAGCGGGGTGGCGGCGCGCATGCGCGCCGCGGTCCAGAACCCCTGGGTCTGCTGCTGCCGGAACGAGGACGGGTGCTCGGCGGCGGCCGAGGCGGAGGCCGGCGTCAGGGCTCCCGCGATCAGGGCGCCCGCCGCGAGTAAGACCGATACGGCTGTCCGATGACGATTCACGCAATGACTCCTTCTGCCGTGCCCGGATGAAGAGTTGTCGGTGCGGATCGGGGGCAGAGTGGCACGCCGGGGTCGAGATGTCAGGCAGCAGTCGGAACGTTCGGTCGGTTCCGGCCAGGAATTGGCCAACTCCGTTCCGTTCCGGGCTCACGCGGTGAGGAGGACCCCCGCGTACGAGACCCCGGCCACCATGATCCAGGCCCCGAGGCCCAGCAGGGCGGCCCGGCCGCCGGTACGGGACAGGGTGGGCAGGTGGACCGCGCTGCCCAGGCCGAACAGGGCGGCCGCCAGCAGCAGCTCCTGCGCGGTGTGCGCCCACTCCAGTGCCGCGTCGGGCAGCACCCCGGTGGCGCGCAGCACGGCCGCCGCCAGGAAGCCGGCCACGAACAGCGGTACGGGGGCCGGCCGGCGGCCCGAGGCGGTGCGCACCCCGCGCCTGCGGGCCCGTACGGAGAAGGCCACCGCGGCCACGAGCGGGGCCAGCATGGCCACCCGCATCAGCTTGACCAGCACCGCTTCGCCGAGCGCTCCCGGGCCGGCCGTCTGGGCGGTCGCGACCACCTGGCCGACGTCGTGGACGCTCGCTCCCACCCAGCGGCCGAACTCCGGGTCCGAGAGTCCCAACGGGGCTTGCAGGAGGGGGAGCACGGCGATGGCAAGGGTGCCGCACAGGGTGACCAGGGCGACGGAGGAGGCCACGTCCTCCTCGTCGCTGCCGGACACCTCGCTGACCGCGCCGATGGCCGAGGCCCCACAGATCGAGTACCCGGTGGCGATCAGCAGGGGCTGGTCGCCGGGGAGTCCCAGTCGGCGGCCGAGCCAGAGGGTGCCGAGGAAGGTGGCGGCGACCACGCCGGCCACCATCGCCACCGTGGCCCAGCCCAGCCGGAGCACCTGGTCCAGGCCCAGCGCCAGGCCCAGCAGGACGATGCCGATCCGCATCAGCCGGCGCCCCGCCAAGGAGAGGCCCGGGCGCGCGGAGCCCCGTACGAAGCTCCGGAGCCGCGGGAGGTGCGCCGCGGCGATCCCGAGCACGACCGAGGCGGTCAGCATCGGCACCCCGGGCACGAGCCGGTGCAGCGACCAGGCGACCAGCACTCCGGCTCCCGCGAGCCCCAACCCGGGCCACGGTGTGGATGTTTCACGTGAAACAACGCGCCGGGTCAGCGATCCCGCCCCGCTCACCGGGCGGTTCAGCAGGGCCATCAGTCGGCCGGGAGCGTGTAGACACGGCGGACGCTGCTGCCCAGGCGGGCGACGTCGGCGCCGTACACGTGGAGGGATATCGCCTTCGTGGCGCAGGAGTTGCGGACCCTGTGGATGTCGCCGGGCGGGGCGAAGCCGCAGACGTCGCCGATTCCGTTGACCACCTGCTCGGTCGCCACCAGCCGGGCGCCCCCGGTCGCCGTGGCGGGGGCGAGGCGGTAGCGGAGCTCGCTTTCCTCGCCCTCGTGCACCCCGGCCACGCACCACGAGACGTGGTCGTGGATGGCGGTCTCCTGACCCGGCAGCCACACCAGGGCCACCACCGAGAAGCTGCCGTCCGGCTCCGCGTGCAGGATGTGCTGCCGGTAGCGGTCGGGGTGGCCCTCGCGCTGCGCGGGGGTGAGCAGACCGGTCGTCCCCAGGTGCGGGGCGAGCCGTTCGCCGACCAGGTAGGCGGTCAGGTCCGGGGCGAGCCCGCGGTTCACGACCGTGCGGATCTCACTGACGAGGGCGGCCGTCCTCGCGGTCGTACGGGCCGGCGTGGTGGTGGTCATACCCGGAGCGTCGGTGAGCCTGCCCATCACGTCCAACGACAGTTCTGAGCCGAACTCCGAAGATCTGCTTATGGGTTGACGCGTCCGCGGGGACGGGAAGGCGCGGTGGCCCGCTCAGCAGCCCACGCGGTTCGAGGCCACCCGGCGCAGGGCGTCGAGCACCGCCGCCGTCGCCGGGATCCGCGCGTGGTCGCGGTACACGTAGGCGGCGATGTGGCGGCGTGCGGCCGGCTCCAGCACCCGCCCGCACGCCCTGCTCAAGGAGAGCGAGGGCAGCACCAGGGCGGGCATCATGGCCACGCCGAGGCCCTGCGCGACCAGGCTCTGCACCACCAGGTTGTCATCGGTGGCGAAGCGGATGTCGGGGACGAAGCCCAGCTCCGCGCACTCGTGCAGGAGGTTCGCCCGGCAGCGCGGGCAGCCCGCGATCCACCGCTCCCCGGCGAGGTCCGCGAGGTGCACGGCCCGCCGGCGGGCCAGCGGGTGGCCGGTCGGCAGCAGCACCGTCAGTTGGTCCTCCAGCAGCTTGACCTCGGAGACCTCGTCGGGGACCTGCTCGTGCAGCCCGGGATAGGTGAAGGCCAGGGTGATGTCGCACTCGCCGCGCTCGAGCCTGCGCAGGGAGTCCGGCGGCTCCTGCTCCAGCAGTTCGACCTGGATGCCCGGGTGCTCCTTGGCCAGGCTGCTGAGGGCCTCCGGGACCAGGGTGACGTTGGCGCTGGGGAAGCCGCACAGCCGGACGCGGCCGGTGCGCAGCCGGGCGTACGCCTGGAGCTGGGCCTCGGCGGCGGAGAGGCCGGCGAGTATGGACTCGGCGTGCCGGGCCATGGACTCCCCGGCCTCGGTGAGCTGCATGCGGCGCCCGACGCGGGTGAACAGCGGGGTGCCCGCGGCGCGTTCGAGCGCCTTCATCTGCTGGGTGATCGCGGGCTGGGTGTACCCCAGCACTCGGGCGGCGGCCGAGTAGGACCCGGAGGTGACCACCTCGTGGAACGTCCGTATGTGCCGCGTATCGAACACGCTGGAAGCATAAGCGGATGTTGGGAGGGGCCGCAGGCGGAATCCCGCCTGCGGCCCCTCCCATCAAGCCAGTTGCGTGTCGCGTACGGACTACTTGTCGCCCACCCGCGAGCCGAGGGTGATGTCGACCGTGGTCGGCTTGCCGCCGCGCAGGTAGGTCAGCTTCACCGTGTCGCCCGGCTTGTACGTCCAGATCTCGCTGATCAGGGTCGGGCCGCTGTCGATCGGCTTGCCGCCGAGCTCGGTGATGATGTCGCCGGGCTTCAGGCCCGCCTTGCCGGCCGGGCCGTTCGGGTCGACCAGCTCGTTGGCGGCCGCGCCCGTCTCGGAGATCTTGGCGCCGTCGGTCTTGGCCGCGAGGTCCACGGAGACCGAGATGATCGGGTAGACCGGCTTGCCGGTCTTGATCAGCGATTCGGCGACGTTCTTCGCCTGGTTGACCGGGATGGCGAAACCGAGGCCGATGGAGCCGGCCTGGCCGCCGCCGAAGCCGCCGTTGCCCGCCGACTGGATCGCGGAGTTGATGCCGATGACCGCGCCGCGGCTGTCGAGGAGCGGGCCGCCGGAGTTGCCCGGGTTGATGGAGGCGTCCGTCTGCAGGGCGCTCATGTACGAGTTCTTGCCGCCGGAGCCGTCACCGGAGGCGACGGGGCGGTTCTTGGCGCTGACGATGCCGGTGGTGACCGTGTTCGACAGGCCGAACGGGGCGCCGATCGCGATGGTCGAGTCGCCGACCGCGACCTTGTCGGAGTCGCCGAGCGGCAGCGGCTTGAGCCCGGACGGCGGGTTCTTCAGCTTGATGACGGCGACGTCGTACCCCTGGGCCCGGCCGACGACCTCGGCGTCGTACTTCTTGCCGTCGGAGAACGTGGCGCTGAGCTTGCCGCCGTTGGCCGCGGAGGCGACGACGTGGTTGTTGGTGAGGATGTGGCCCTGCTGGTCGTAGACGAAGCCGGTGCCGGTGCCGCCCTCGCCGTCCCCGGCCGAGGCCTCGATGGTGACGACGCTTGGCAGCGCGCCGGCGGCCAGCCCCGCGACGGAGCCCGAGTCCCGCTTGAGGTCCTTGGGGGTGTTGCCGGCGCTGACCGTGGTCGAGCCGGAGCCGTCGGAGCTGCGCTCCGCGGCCCAGTAGCCGACGCCGCCGCCGACGCCGCCCGCGAGGAGGGCCGCCGCGAGCACGCCGGCGATCAGGCCGCCCTTGCCCTTCGGCTTGGGCTGCGGGCTGCCTTCGGCGGTCAGGGGCACGCCCCAGGCGCCGCCGCCCTCGCCGCCGCCGGTCCCGTACGCGGGGGCCGCGGGCGGCGGGGGAGGCCAGCCCTCGGCGCCGGTCGCCTGCGGCACGGGGGCAGGGGGCTGAGGCTGGGCGTTGGCCGGGGGGCAGGGAAGAGGGGGGTGGACGGGGCGGCGCGGTGGATCAGTGGTGGGCGGGGACGCCCGCGGCAGCCGGGGCGCCGGCCGCGACGACCCGGCCGGCGCCGGTGCGTCCCGCCGTACGCCGGTCCAGCGCACCGGAGACGACGGCGAGGACCAGGGCGGAGGCGGCGAGCGCCGCGCCGACCCAGTTCGGGGCGGTCCAGCCGAGCCCGGCGGAGATGACGAGCCCGCCGAGCCACGCGGCGAGGGCGTTGCCGAGGTTGAAGGCGCCGATGTTGACGGCCGAGGCCAGGGTGGGGGCGCCGGCGGCCTGGTCCAGGACCCGCTTCTGCAGCGGCGGCACGGTCGCGAAGCCGAGGGCTCCGATGAGGACGACGGTGACGGCGGCCCCGGCCTTGGTGTGGGCGGTGAGGGTGAAGGCCGCCAGGACCAGCGCCAGCGAGCCCAGGGACACGTACAGCATCGGCATCAGCGCGCGGTCGGCGAACCGGCCGCCGACGAGGTTGCCCACGACCATGCCGAGGCCGAGCAGGACCAGCAGCCAGGAGACGGAGGTGTCGGCGAAGCCGGCGACGTTCGTCATCATCGGGGTGATGTAGGTGATGGCGGCGAAGACCCCGCCGAAGCCGAGGACGGTCATCCCCATGGCCAAGAGCACCTGGACGTTGCGGAAGGCGGCCAGCTCGTGGCGGATCCGCACGCCCTCGGGGCGGGGCAGGTCGGGGACGAGCCGTGCGATGCCGAGCAGGCCGAGGATGCCGAGCGAGGCGACGATGAGGAAGGTGACGCGCCAGCCGAGGTGCTGGCCGACCAGGGTGCCGAGCGGGACGCCGACGACGTTGGCCACGGTGAGGCCGGTGAACATCATGGCGATGGCTCCGGCCTTCTTCTCGGGGGCGACGAGCTCGGCGGCGACCACCGCGCCGATCCCGAAGAAGGCTCCGTGGGCGAGGGAGGCCACGACGCGCCCGGCGAGCATGACGCCGAAGGACGGGGCGAGGGCGGAGAGCACGTTGCCCACGATGAACAGGCCCATGAGCAGCATCAGCATGCGCTTGCGGGGGACGCGGGTGCCGAGGACGGTCATCAGCGGCGCGCCGAACAGCACGCCGAGGGCGTACCCGGTGACGAGGAAGCCCGCGGTGGGGATCGAGACGCCGTAGGTGCCGGCGACTTCGGGGAGCAGGCCCATGATCACGAATTCGGTGGTGCCGATCCCGAAGGCTCCGATGGCCAGGGCCAGTAGTGCGAGAGGCATGGGGGTGTCCTTCGGGGGAGGTTGCGTGTGCCGCGCGACCCGGCGTGGGTGCCGGACGCCGGATGGCGATATTTCTCTTGCCATGGCGGCTTGCCTGCGTCCACATTAATTGCAGACGCGGGTTATTTGCAAGCGCGGGCTATTGCGCGAGTGGCCTATCCTGGGGGGACACGCCTTGAAGGAGCAGCCCATGACGGCCACGGACAGCGCACTCACCGCCCTCTCCCAGGGCTGGTGCGCCCTCTCCCTCCTGCACGGCCGGATCGAGACGCACATCGAGCGGGCGCTCCAGAGCGCGCACGGGCTGAGCGTGCGCGAGTACTCGCTGCTCGACGTCCTCAGCCGCCAGCACGCGGGCGTGGGCGGCCATCTGCGGATGCACCAGGTCGCGGACTCGGTGGTGCTCAGCCAGAGCGCGACGACCCGGCTGGTCAGCCGGCTGGAGGACCGCGGGCTGCTGAACCGCTACCTCTGCCCGACCGACCGGCGGGGCATCTACACCGACGTCAGCCCGGCCGGCCTGGCCCTGCTGGCCGAGGCCAGGCCCACCAACGACACGGCCCTGCGCGAGGCACTGGACGAGGCCGCGCTGAAGCCCGAACTCGCGCCCCTGGTGGCCGCCGTGAAGAACACGCCGACGGCCGCCGCGTAGCCGCTGGACTAGGGGGTGTCTGGTGGATCTCCGCGGGGAAGGAGCGGCGTCCGGTGCGTGCTCTCGGCGTGCCGGCCGGAAGCACTCGTACTGGGCGTACTTGGGCTTTCGGCCGGTGCGGCGAGAGTGCGTGCCGGGCGTCGCGACGCCGCGGAGATCCACCAGACACCCCCTAGCGCGAACCCGGGGAGCGGGTCGGCGCGGGCGAGGGGACGGCGGCCGACGAGGAGGGCGAGGTCGCCGCGGACGAGCGACCCGACGGGGTCGAACTCGGCTGCGGCGGCTTCGGAGACGACCCGCCCGGCCGGAGCGGCCCGGGCGGCGTGGGCCCGCTGACCGAGGGCGACGGGCTGAGCGGCGCCGGTGTCGGGGACGGAGCCGGGGAATCGTCCCCACCGGTCGGCGAGGCCGACGGCGGCGCGGCCGGCGGCACCGGTACGGGGTTCGGCCCCATCCGGGCCGGATCCGGAGCCAGCACGGCGTACCCCACCACCGCGGCCGCCGCCGCGGCCAGCCCGGCCAGCGGCAGCGCGAAGCCCCGCGAGCGCAGCCGGGCCCACGGCAGCCTGCGTACGCCCGGCCCCGGCGGCCGCGCCGGGCTCAGTTCGCGCACGGTGATCCCGGCCGCGCGGGCGTCCAGGGCGCGGCGCAGCCGGTGCTCGACGGGCCGCTCGGACGTTCCCCCGGCCGCGCTCCCGGCCGGGAACGCCGCGGGGGACTCCTCCGGGCCTTCCCCTGGCCTCATATCCGACCCTCCAGAATCCGTTCCAGCGCGTCCAGACCCCGGCTCGCGTTCGACTTGACCGCGCCCCGGCTGATCCCCAGCGTCTCGGCTATCTCCGCCTCGCTCAGGTCCGCCCAGTAGCGCAGCACCAGTACCTCGCGCCGCCGTGCCGTCAGCCGGCCCAGCGCGGCGAGCACCTCGCGGTGCGCCTCGTCCAGGACCACCGAGGCCTCGGCGGACGGTACGTCGGCCGGCGTCGGCGGGGTCCACGCGCGGGCGGTCCTGCGCCGGCGCAGCACGGAGCGCGCGGTGTTGACCACGGCGGTGCGCAGGTAGCCCAGCGCGTTGTCCACCTCCGCGATCCGCTCGCCGTGGCGGCGGTAGAGCGCCGTGAAGGCGTCCTGCACCACGTCCTCGGCGGTGCCCAGGTCGTCCACGAGCAGCACGGCCAGCCGCACCATGCGCAGCCGGTGGGCGTGGTAGAGCTCGGTCACGGTGGGTTGCGGACCGTGGTCCCCGCCGGTCCGGTCGTGGGTGTACGTGTACGCGTGCCGGTACGGCTGCGCCCGCGCGGGCGGAGCCTCGGCGGAGAGGCGCTCGCGGCGCAGCAGGAACGACCACAAGCCCCGCCGCGGCCGGTCGAAGCCGGGCGCGGCGGGGCCGATGGACGGTGCGGGGTGGAGCACGTGGGTCCTCAGCCGTTGGCGCGGCGCCGCACGGCGTACAGGGTCGCGGCCCCGGCGGTGACCAGCAGGCCGGCCCCGCCGGCCAGTGCGGCGGTGGTGGCGGAGGAGCCAGTATGCGCGAGCTCGGCTTCGCCGGGCACGGCCGGGGTCGCGCTCGGGGCGGCGCTGGGGGAGGTGCTCGGGGTCGCGCCGGGCTTCGCGCCCGGGGGCACGCTCACCGAGGGCTGCGGCTTCGGGGCGGCCGAGGGGGCCGCGCTGGGCGCGGTGCTCGGCGCGGTCACCGCCGGGGCGGGCGCGGGCGGGGTCGGCGACGCGGACGCCCCCTGCGCGGCGGAGGCCGGCCCGGCCAGCGCGACGGCCACCCCGGCGGCTGCGACGGCGACGGCCGCCGCCTTGCGGACGGTCAGCGGGGCACGCTTCAGGTTCTTCACGGTGGTTCTCCACGGTCGGCTGGAAGGCGCGGGTTCACGCCCTTCACCCCCGCACGACGCGCGAACCGCCGGGAGGTTGCCGCCGTTCCCGAAAAACTTTCCGGGTCAGGAAGCCCGCAGGCGGCGCAGTGCCGTGCCGAAGGCCGCCACGCCCTCCTCCAGTTCTCCCGGCGGGCTCGCCGCGTAGCCGAGGACCAGGCCCGGCGGGCCCTGGCCGAGGCGGTGCCAGGACAGGGGCTGGGCCTTGACCCCGAGGTCCAGGGCCGCCGCCGCGAGGGCGGTGTCGTCGAAGTCCGCGCCGTCGAAGGTGACCATCAAGTGCAGTCCGGCGGCGGCTCCGTGCACCCGGGCGCCCGGCAGCTCGGCGGCGATCGCCCGCAGCATGATGTCCCGGCGGGCCCGGTGGCGGCGCCGCACGAACCGCAGGTGGCGCTCCAGTTCGCCCGATTCCATCAGCCGGGCCAGCACGAGCTGGGCGAGGACCGGGTTGCCGAGGTCGGCGTACCGCTTGGCCTCGATCACGGCGTCCAGCATGCGCGGCGGGACCAGCAGCCACCCCAACCGCAGGGCGGGGGCGAGCAGTTTGGACACGCTGCCCGCGTAGCAGACGGCATCGGGCAGCAGGGCCCGGAGCGCGGGGACGGGGGCGCGGTCGTAGCGGTGTTCGGCGTCGTAGTCGTCCTCGATGACCACGCCGCCGGCCGCCGCCCAGCCGAGGAGCTCGCGGCGGCGCTCCCCGTCGAGGACCACCCCGGTCGGGAACTGGTGCGCCGGGGTCAGCAGCGCCACCTGGGCCCGGCCCGCCGCCAGGACCGCGGTGTCGATCCCGCCCGCGTCCACCGGTACGGGCAGGATCTCCATGCCGCCGTGCTCCAGTTGCTGCCGGGCCCCGAGCGAGCCGGGGTCCTCCACCGCGATGCGCCGGACGCCCTCGGCGCGCAGCACCTGGGCCAGCAGTCCGAGCGCCTGGGCCACGCCCGCGACGACGACCACCTCGCCGGGGTCCGCGCGGATGCCCCGGCCCCGGGCGAGCCAGCCCACGATCGCCTCGCGCAGCGCGAGCGTGCCCTGGGGGTTCCCGTAGCCGAAGTCGGCGGGGGTGAGCCGGGCGAGGACCCGGCGCTCGGCCTGGAGCCAGGCCGAGCGCGGGAACGCGGCCAGGTCGGGCACTCCGGGAGAGAGGTCGATGCGACACGGTGCGGCGCGCAGGGCGTCGACGAGTCCGGCCCCGCCCCGGGGCGGGGGCCGAGGCGCCCGGGCGCCGGGAGGCCCGGTCCCGCACGAGGTGGACGAAGGGGGACCGCGCGGCCGCCAGCAGGCTGTGCAGGGCGGCCCGGTCGAGCCCGGCGGCCGTCCCCAGGGCCTCCAGCCGGGCCGGTACGTGGGCGGCGGCATTCGCGTGGACCGTGCCGCAGCCTCCCTCGTGGCCCGTGTTGAGGGCGGCGCCCTCGACCCGCGCGAGGGCTCGCGCCTGCGGGTCGGCACCCGGAAGGAGCGCAGCGCGTGACCCTCTTCGCGCTCAAACGGCTCGGCGGGGCACTGCCCGTCCTGCTCGCCCTGTCCATCGCCCTCTACGCCCTCTTCTACCTCGCCCCCTGCGACCTCGCCCGCGTCGCGTGCGGGGAGCGGTTCAGCCCGCCACAGACCGCCCACGCGCGCGCGCCGCTCCGGCTGAACGACTCGCTGGCCGCCCCGTCCCTTCCCTTCCTCCAGGTGCCCCTCGTCGCCCCCGCCTCCCCCGCCGGCGCCGGGCTCGCCCCGCACCCCCACCTCCCCCCCCCCCGCTCCCCGTCCCCGCACCCGACCAGCTCCGCATCGCCGTCACCGCCGCCGGCGTCCACCTCCTCGACACCAGCCTCCGCCGCGGCGTCCAGGGCCCGCCCGCACCCCTCCCCGAGCTCCCGACCATCCCCGGCCGCGAAGTCGCCGGCACCGTCGACGCCCTCGGCCCCGGCACCGACCCCGCCTGGCTCGGCCGCACCGTCGTCGTCCACCTCGGATTCACTCCCGGCGGCTACGCCGAGTACGCCGTCGCCGACGCCACCCGCGTCCACCCCGTCCCACCGGGTCTCGACACCGCCGAAGCCGTGGCCATGATCGGGACCGGCCGCACCACGCTCGGCATCCTCCAGTTCGCCGACCTCGGCCCGGGCTCGGTCGCCCTCGTCCCCGCCGCCGCGGGCGGCATCGGCACCCTGCTCGTCCAGTACGCGAAGAACGCCGGAGCCACGGTCATCGCCCTCGCCGGCGGACCCGACAAGACCGCCCTCGCCGCCGCGGCCGGCGCCGACCTCGCCCTCGACTACACCCGCCCCGACTGGGCCGACGCCGTACGCGCCCACCACCCCGACGGCGCCACCGTCCTCTTCGACTCCGTCGGCGGCACCATCGCCCGCACCGCCCTCGACCTCCTGGCCGACGGCGGCCAACACCTCGTCTTCGGCTGGTCCGGCGGCCCGATCCCGCTCACCGACGCCGACCGCACCGCACTCGAAGCCCGCTCCGTCACCACGCTCAACGTCCGCGGCCCCGCCATGCTCCAACGCGCCGGCGGCGACGACCCCCTCCGCCTCCTGGAAACCCGCGCCCTCGCCGAGGCCGCCTCCGGCCGACTGCGCCCCGCCCTACGCCGCTACCCCCTGTCCGAAGCCGCCACGGCCCACCGCGACCTGGAAAACCGCGCCACCACGGGCAAAGTCATCCTGGAGCCCCAGATCATGCCGCCAAACCCCCGTCCGGCCCCCTGATCCCCTGGCACGCGCACGGGAGCCAGCCGGGCCCTTCCGCGTCGCGTCCCGAGATTCATCGCGCATCACGCAGGACAGGGAGTCCGTACCCGCCCCACCCCGGTCGGGACTCGTGGGACACGGAAAGGACGCCCGTGCTGATCGGCTTCGAGGAGTTCGCCGGGATGTTCCGGACCTTCGCGCACACGGCTTGGCGTCTGGAGACCCGGCGCCGCTACCAGTCGGACGAGGAGACCGAGACGTACCAGCGGTTCGTTCGGGGCGAGGACACCGGCTGGGACCTGGACGACCCCTGGTGCGTGTCCCGGCGTGAACAGTCCGCCCTGGGCAAGCGCTTCGAGCGGGTGCGGATCGCCGACAACCCACCCACGCCCGGTCAGAGCTACCTGCTCGACAACGCCCGCCGCAACAGCGCGGTCGGCGAGGACATCCGCAACCTGTGGCGCTCCAAAGCCGAAGCCCTGCAACTTCCCAACGAAGACTTCTGGCTCTTCGACTCCCGGGTGATCGCCCGGCTCCACTTCGATGACGACGACGTGATGACCGGCGTCGAGCTGGTCACGGACCCCGTCGAGGTGGCCCGCGCGTGCCAGGTCCGGGACGCCGCGTGGCACCACGCCGTGCCGTACGAGACCTTCGCGGAACAGGTGCCGTCCGCCGAGTGAGCACCGACTTCCAACAAGCACGAGTTGCCTCGGTGCGCGGCTGCGCGAGCTGCGCACCGATCGGCGTCTCACCGGCCGCCAGTTGGCGGTCCTGCTCGGCTGGACCCAGTCCAAGATCAGCAAACTGGAGACCGGGCGCCAGACCGCGACGACGGACGACCTGCTGGCGTGGGCGGACGCCACCGGACATCCACAGGCGGCTGAGGAGCTGATCACCCGGCTCCGGAGCCTGGAGTCCCGGTCCCGCGCGTGGCGCAGACAGTTGGCCGCGGGCCACAAGCCGGTCCAGGACACGCTGACAGCGGAGTACGAACGCACGAGGACGTTCCACGTCTGGCAGGGCTCCACGGTCGTGGGCATGCTCCAGACCGCCGAGTACGCCCGCCGCGTCTTCACCCGTTACGCCGACCTCCACCAGTCCGTCCGGGACACGGAGGAGGCCGTACGGGCCCGTGTGAAGCGTCAGGAGATGCTGCACTGGCACGCGGAACTCTGGCTGGACGACGCGGACAGCGTGGGCGTGTACCGGAAGGTCTGGCAGGCACTCTCCGATTCCGCGGTCTACGGGGCAGACGCCCACCGCGTGATCGCCCGCGCCCGGCGGGCTCTCGACACCGCCTGAGAATCCGCCGGAAGGTCACGGACCAGCCCGAGAATCCCGGCGAATCAGCCCCGACAGGACCCGGCACCCGGCCCTAGCGTCCCTCTCATGGACAGCTCGCACGAACTGGAGACAGTGACCCCGAGCACGGTCGTGGAGTCGCTGCGCGAATCGCTGACAGCCGCTGGAATCGTTCGCCCCTCCCTGGGCATCGACCCGGCGCCGCCCGGCCCGGGGCTGGTGAGGCTGGGCAGTGTCCGCCCCGACGTCGCCGTGAAGCTGGCGCACGTTGTGAAGCGGCGAATGGACCGCCCAGCTCTCGCACCACCTGGCTCCGGGGAAGTCCCCTTCTGGAGTTCCTGGCAGAGGCCGGAGAACGGCAGATGCAGGCCCGGCCGGAGCGCACTCCCGGGGCCCTCACTCCAGGGTCCGACTGACCCCACCCCACAGACTCCGCCCCGGTGACCGATCCACCGATCAGCCGGGGCGGCTCACAGCACCGCTCACTCTCATCCCTCACGAGAAGGAGCACGTTCATGGGCGGACAGCACGGCGGAGGCAGCGGCTCGGGCCAGGGCGGAAGCCAGCAGGACGACGGCCAGTCGGGCGCCGGTCACGGCGGCGGCGGTTCGGAGGGCCAGGACTCCGGCCACAGCGACACGAAGGGCCCCGCCCGGGGAAACATCCCGACGTGCAGCAACTCTCAGCCCGCCATGGTGTTCTCCATGCTGGCGGCCTTGGACGTGCAACCTGGTGCCAAGGTCCTGGAAGTAGGCACGGGCACCGGCTGGAACGCGGCTCTGCTGTCCGAACGGGTCGGCTCGGAAACGGTCACCACCATCGAGTTCGACCCGGAGAACGCGGCCACGGCCCGAGCCCGATTGCATGCCGCCGGCTACAACCCGGTCGCCGTCGTCGGAGACGGCTCCCAGGGCTGGCCCGCAGGCGCCCCGTACGACCGAGTACTCATCACGGCCTCCCTCCAGGAGATCCCGGCGGACATCGTCCGGCAGACCCGGCCCGGCGGGATCATCGTCTCCCCGTACGCCACGGAGTACGGCGGGGAGGCCGTGGTCCGCCTGACCGTCGAGGGGGACGGAAGCGCATCCGGCCCGTTCGTCAGCTCCTCCGCCTTCATGCGCCTCCGGCAACAACGTGCCTACCGGACGCACGTGAAGACGTACCTGGGCGGGAAGCCGTGGCCGGCCGATGGCCGCCGGACGACCACGTCCCTGTCCCCGGAGGACGTGGCCGACTGGCTCCCCATGTTCGCCGTCGGACTCCAGACCCAGGGGATGTTCCCCTACCCGGAAAAACTCGACGGCGGCCGCTACACGCTCTGGCTCCGGGACACCCGGGTCACTTCCTGGGCGTCGATCGACTTCGTACCCGGCGCGGAGGAGTTCGAGGTCTACCAGTCCGGGCCCCGGGAACTCTGGGGCGAAGCCGGACGGCCTGGGCCCCGCGGCCGCGTGCCGTGACGCCCCGCGTGACTTCGAGACTCCAGCAAGACGGAGGCCAGGAGTCACGCGCGCAAGCGTTCCGCCTCCGCGCGGGCGGCCACCGCCTCGGTACGTGCCATGGCCCTGTCCGCAGGTTGCTCCAGGTGCTCCGCCAGGTTGTCCAGAGCCTCGGCAATGTCGTCCCGCCACGCCGCGTAGGCGGCATCGGTGCAGGGCGCTCCGGGACGCCGGCCACGGACACTCCGCAGGTGGCGGAGGGCTGCCTTGAGCGCGGTAGTGATCGGTGGCAAGGGCTCCGGTGCGCTCACTCAGCCCCGCCCAGCTTGCGGAGCGCGTCGTCCGTCAGGCGGTTCACGGTCCACTCGTCCATCGGCACCGCGCCGACCGATCGGTAGAAGTCGATGGCAGACAAATTCCAGTCGAGGACCGACCACTCCAACCGTTCGTACCCGCGCTCCACGCAGATCCGCGCCAGCTCCGCCAGCAGCGCCTTCCCGTGGCCACCGCCCCGTACCCCCGGGCGCACGTACAAGTCCTCCAGGTAGATGCCGTGCACCCCGCGCCACGTCGAGAAGCTGAGGAACCACAGCGAGAAGCCGACAGGCTCCCCCTCCGGCGTCTGCGCGATGTGCGCGAAAGCCGCCGGCCGCTCCCCGAACAGCGCCTCCCGCAACTGCTCCTCGGTCGCCCGCGCCTCCTCGGGCACCCTCTCGTACTCCGCGAGCTCGCGGATCATGGCCTGGATGACGGGAACGTCCCCGACGACAGCGCTACGGATCATGCCGGCAGCCTACGACCGACCCCCGAGCAGCAGCTCCGCCACCGCCAACTGGACCTCCGCCGGCTGCTCCTCGTCCTCCAGGTCCCACAGGCAGTTCTGCAACACCCGCCCCAGCGTCCACGCCCGAGCCCGCTCCCGGTCCGCGCCCACCGCCTCCGAAAGCAGGTCGAAGCGCCACCGCACCTCCGCCTCACGGAAGTTGTTGACGATCGCCGGCAGCAGCTCGAACCCCGGGTCACCGGCCAGCGGCTTCGGATCGATCGCCAGCCACGGCTCGCGACCGCCCGCGAGCACGTTGTCGTAGTGCAGGTCCCAGTGCAGCAACCGCTCCCCGGCCGGCCCGGCCGGCCCGGCGCAGATCGAGGCGCTGATCAACGGCCTCCGTCTTCGGAAAATGATCGAAACGACGCCCGCGAACTCGGTTTCAGAACAGAGCAGAAGGCGTAATGTTCAGTCATGGACCGCCGCATTTTCGGGCTGGAGAACGAGTACGGCGTCACGTGCACGTTCAGGGGACAGCGCCGACTGTCTCCTGACGAAGTGGCGCGCTACCTCTTCCGCCGTGTTGTGTCATGGGGCCGCAGTAGCAATGTCTTCCTGCGGAACGGCGCCCGCCTCTACCTCGACGTCGGTTCGCATCCGGAGTACGCAACTCCCGAATGCGACAACCTGATCGAACTGGTCACCCACGACAAGGCCGGCGAGCGCATTCTCGAAGGCCTGCTCGTCGATGCCGAACGCCGTCTGCACGAGGAGGGAATCGCGGGAGACGTCTATCTGTTCAAGAACAACACCGACTCGGCGGGCAACTCGTACGGCTGCCACGAGAACTATCTGGTGGCGCGGCACGGGGAATTCTCGCGGCTCGCGGACATTCTCATCCCGTTCCTCGTCACGCGGCAGCTGATCTGCGGTGCGGGCAAGGTGCTGCAGACGCCGAGGGGCGCGGTCTACTGCGTCAGCCAGCGGGCGGAGCACATCTGGGAGGGCGTCAGCTCGGCCACGACGCGTTCGCGGCCGATCATCAACACGCGCGACGAGCCGCACGCGGACGCGGAGCGCTACCGGCGCCTGCACGTCATCGTGGGCGACTCGAACATGTCCGAGACGACCATGCTGCTGAAGGTCGGGGCGACCGATCTGGTGCTGCGCATGATCGAGGCGGGCACGGTGATGCGGGACCTGACGCTGGAGAACCCGATCCGGGCGATCCGCGAGGTCAGCCACGACATCACGGGTCAGCGCAAGGTGCGTCTGGCGAGCGGCCGGGAGGCCTCGGCGCTGGAGATCCAGCGGGAGTACTACGACAAGGCGGTGGACTTCGCCGAGCGGCGGGGGATCCGCACGGGTGTCGTGGACCAGGTGCTGGAGCTGTGGGGCCGCACGCTCGACGCGATCGACGCGGAGGACCTGGACCGGATCGGGACCGAGATCGACTGGGTCATGAAGTACCAGCTGATCGAGCGGTACCGGGCCAAGCACAACATGACGATGTCGAATCCGCGGGTGGCTCAGATAGACCTCGCCTACCACGACATCCACCGCAGGCGCGGGCTGTACTACCTGCTGGAGCGCAAGGGGCAGGCGGCGCGGATCTGCAACGACCTCAAGATCTTCGAGGGGAAGTCGGTTCCTCCGCAGACGACGAGGGCGCGGCTGCGGGGCGACTTCATCCGCCGGGCGCAGGAGCAGCGGCGGGACTTCACGGTCGACTGGGTGCATCTGAAGCTCAATGACCAGGCGCAGCGCACCGTGCTGTGCAAGGACCCGTTCCGTTCGGTGGACGACCGGGTGGAGAAGCTGATCGCGGGGATGTAGGGCGCCGTGGGGCGTGGTGTGACATAGCGCTGATCTTGGACAGGGCCTCGTACGGATCTCGTACGGGGCCCTGTGCACGGCTTAGAGTGGCGACGACCGTCCAGCCGTCTGAGATCTGAGGAACACGTGCGCCGACTTGCCGGCCTGCTTGTCGTACCCCTTCTGCTGCTGTCGACAGCAGCGTGTGGCGACAGCGGCTCCGACTCCGCCGAGACGAAGAACGGGGCGCCCGCGATCACGAAGGGTGCCAAGTTCGGGGAAGAGCCCACCCTGGCCAAGGGGAAGGGCACCCCGCCGAAGGAACTGAAGGTGGTGACCATCAGCGAGGGCGACGGCCCGGCGCTGAAGAAGGGCGATGTCGCCCAGGTCAACTACCTCGGCCAGGTGTGGGACGGCAAGGAGCCGTTCGACCAGAGCTTCGGCAAGGGCAAGCCGTTCGACGTGACCATCGGCGCCGGCCAGGTCATCAAGGGCTGGGACCAGGGCCTCGAGGGCAAGAAGGTCGGCAGCCGTCTGGAGCTCGTGATCCCGCCGGACCTCGGTTACGGCGCGCAGGGCTCGGGCGAGAAGATCAAGGCGAACGCCACGCTCGTCTTCGTCGTGGACATCGTCAAGGGCACCTCCATCCCGGCCTCGGCCAAGGGCAAGGAGATCCCGCAGGACAACAAGGACCTGCCCAAGGTCGGCGTGAACACGGACGGCAAGGAAGTCTCCGTGACCGTCCCGAAGGACGCGACGCCGCCGGCCAAGCTGGTCTCGGACTACGTCCTGGAGGGTGACGGCGCCGTAGTCAAGGACACCGACAACGTCGTGGTCAAGTTCAACGGCAAGACGTGGAAGGACGACAAGACCTTCGAAAGCACGTACGCCACGGACCAGTCCGTGACGTGGCCGCTGGAGCAGCTTTCGGTCAAGGGTCTGAAGGAAGGCCTGCTCGGCAAGAAGGTCGGCAGCCGCATCCTGCTGGTCATCCCGCCGGACGCGGGCTTCGGTGACAAGGAGCAGGGCACCATTCCGGCGAACTCGACGCTGGTCTTCAGCCTCGACATCCTCGCCGTGATGTAAGACTGTCCCGGTTGTCCCCCTGTTCGTGAGTTTTGAGGAGCAGTTCCGTGAGCGACAAGCTCGAGAAGCCCGAGATCGACTTCCCCGAGGGTCCGGTCCCCACCGACCTCGTCATCGAGGACATCTGGGAGGGCGAGGGCGCCGAGGCCAAGGCGGGTTCCCGCGTCTCCGTCCACTACGTGGGCGTGGCCTTCTCCACCGGTGAGGAGTTCGACGCTTCCTGGGGCCGCGGCGCGCCGCTGCAGTTCCAGCTCGGTGTCGGCCAGGTCATCTCCGGATGGGACCAGGGCGTCCAGGGCATGAAGGTCGGCGGCCGTCGCAAGCTGACGATCCCGGCCCACCTCGCGTACGGCGACCGCGGCGCCGGCGGCGCCATCAAGCCGGGCGAGACGCTGATCTTCGTGTGCGACCTGATGGGCGCCTGATCAGTCGTTGGTGAAGCCGTGGGGCCCCTGCCGTGAGGCGGGGGCCCTCGCTTTTGCCCTGGACCACCGGGGCGGTACGGTCAGCGGTCACGAGGGTGTGCGCGGGGACGCCTCTCGAAGGACCGGAAGGGCGGATGGGCTCGATGGCGATTGCCAAGGCCGAGCGGCTGATGAATCTGGCGCTGTGTCTGCTGGGGACCCGTCGGCCGCTGAGCAAGCGCGAGCTGCGCGGTTCCATCGAGGCCTACATGGAGGCCGGGAACGACGAGTCCTTCAACAGGATGTTCGAGCGGGACAAGGACGATCTGCGCGAGCTCGGCCTGGTCATCGAGACGGTCGAGAACCTGGACGGGGATACGGGCTACCTGGCCCGCCGGGACTCCAACCGGCTGCCGCCCGTCGCGCTGGACGCCGAGGAGGCCGCGGCCCTCGGGCTCGCCGCCAAGGTCTGGCAGCAGGCGCGGCTCGCCGGGGCCGCCAGCGGTGCGCTGCAGAAGCTGCGCGCCGGCGGCATGCCGGAGGCCTCCGATCCGTACGAGGGCCAGCACAGTGCCATCGAGCCCCGGATCCCGGTCCACGAGGCGGCCTTCGAGCCGCTGATGCTGGCCTGCCGCGACCGCCGGCCGGTGGTCTTCGACTACCGCAAGTCCACCGCCGCGCGTCCCGAGGCCCGTCAGGTCGAGCCCTGGGCCCTGGAGTGCTGGCGCGGCCACTGGTACCTGGCGGGCTTCGACCGCGACCGCGGGGCGGAGCGCGTGTTCCGGCTCTCGCGGATCACGGGGAAGGTCCGCTCGCGGGCGGCGAAGTACACCGCCGATGTCCCGGACGTGGTGACCGTGCGGGAGACCGTGGCGAGCTGGGCCGGGGAGAGCGCGGACCGCTCGGCGCTGATCCGGCTGCGTGCCGGGGCGGGCTATCCGCTGCGGGCCAAGGCCACGGCCGTGCGCGAGAGCGCGGGCGGGGCGGGCTGGGACGAGCTGGAGATCCCGTACGGGCACGGGCTGGACGCGTGGCTGGTGGAGTTCGGCCCCGATGTCGTGGTGCTGGAGCCCGCGGACCTGCGGGCCGACGTGGTGGACCGGCTGCGTGCCGTGGCCAAGGGCTGACCGGGCCGTGCCGGGCCGCGCGCGAGCGCGGACGGGCGCGTAGCCGTACGCAATCCGCGCGGGGCCGTGGCCGGCCGCGCGAATCCAGTGAGCAACGCCCTGAGGGGGAGACGTACCAGCATGGCTGCCAACGCCATCGACCAGACGCGCCGGATGCTGTCCCTGGTGACCTATCTGCGTGAGCGCCCCGGCGCGTACGTCGCCGACGTGGCCCGCGCCTTCGGGATCACCGAGGACGAGCTGATCTCGGACCTCGACGTGCTCCCCATGTGCGGGACCAGCTTCCGGGGCGGGGACCTGCTCGACATCGACACCGACGGGGAGCGCATCTGGTGGCGCAATCCCGACGCCTCGGGGGAGTCCACGGCCGAGCCGCTGCGGCTGGCCGCCGACGAGGCGACCGCGCTGCTGGTCGCCGCCCGCGCGGTGGCCACCCTGCCGGGGTTGCGCGAGAGCGACCGCGACGCCCTGCTGCGGGCCACGGCGAAGCTGGAGGCGGCGGCCGGCGAGGCGGCCGGGGCCAGCTCCCGGCTCTCGGTGACCTTCGAGTCCGAGGGCGGGGTCTTCGCCGATGTGGACCGGGCGATCTCCGAGCGGAAGCGGGTGTGGCTGCGCTACTACTCGCCGGCGCGCGACGAGCTGACCGAGCGCACCGTCGACCCGATCCGGCTGTTCGCGGTCGGGCACACCTACATGGAGGGGTGGTGCCACCTCTCCGAGGCGCGGCGCACCTTCCGTCTCGACCGGGTCGCGGAGATCCGGCTGCTCGACGAGCGCTCCGACCCGCCGGCCATCGAGCCGCGCGACCTGTCGGTGGGGCTGGTCCAGCCGGCCGCCGAGGACCCGGAGGTCGTGGTCGAGGTCGGTCCGGGCGGGCGCTGGGTCGCCGAGTACTACCCGCACGACAGTGCCGAGGAGTTGCCCGAGGGCGGACTGCGGATCACCCTGCGCAGCCCGGACCCGGCCTCGCTGCGCCGGCTGGCGCTGCGGCTGGGCCGCGAGGGGCGCATCGTGGCCCCCGTGGAGCTGGCGGACAGCGCGCGGCAGGCGGCCCGGGAGGCGCTCGCCGCCTATGAGGACACGGGTGTAGAGGTCAGGGGCGTCGAGGACACGGGCGCCGGGGGCCGGTCGAGACGGAAGGTGCGCCGCGCCTCGGAGAGGTGGCACCACCCCTCCATGGAGGCATCGTGTCAACTTCCCCAAGTGACGCCGGATCCCCGATCCGGCGTGAAACGAATCCGGCCGCACCCCTGCGGCAGACACCCGGAGTGGACTCCCCACGGCTAAACGCCCGTTAAAGCCGCAGGCCACAGTGGCCACCGCCCCCACCGGGGCGGCCACCGGGACGGTCACCGGGGCGTCCGCCGGGGGTGCCCGCCGGGTCGCGCAGTAGGGTGTCCCGCATGACAACCGGGGTGCGGCGCAGGATGGGTGTCGAGGAGCGGCGGCAGCAGCTGATCGGGGTGGCGCTGGAGCTGTTCAGCCACCGGTCGCCCGACGATGTGTCCATCGACGAGATCGCGGCGGCGGCGGGGATATCCCGGCCGCTCGTCTACCACTACTTTCCGGGCAAACTGAGCCTGTACGAGGCCGCGTTGCGCCGGGCCGCCGACGAGCTGGCGCTGCGGTTCGTGGAGCCGCAGGAGGGGCCTCTCGGTGCGCGGCTGCTGCGGGTGATGGGTCGGTTCTTCGCCTTCGTCGACGATCACGGGCCCGGGTTCTCGGCTTTGATGCGGGGCGGCCCCGCCGTCGGCAGCAGCCGGGCCAACGCGATGATCGACGAGGTGCGGCAGGCGGCGTACGAGCAGATCCTCGCGCACCTCGGCGTGGAGAAGCCGCCCGCGCGGCTCGCGCTCGTCGTGCGCTCGTGGGTCTCGCTCGCCGAGTCGACCGCGCTGATCTGGCTGGACGGCCGGAAGATCCCGCGCGGCGAGCTGGAACTGCAGCTCGTGCACGATTTCGCGGCGCTGGCCGCGGTCAGCGCCGCGTACGACACGGAGATGGCGGGCATCCTCGTACGGATCCTCGCGGACGAGCCGGCCGACGGGCCGTTCGGGGAGCTGGTGGGACGGCTGGTGGCGCTGACGCCGGCCCTGTACGGCACCACGGTGCCCGAGCCGCGCTGAACGAGCCGCGCCGCACGGCCCACGCTGAACGGTCCGCGCCGCACGGTCCGCGCTGAACGGTCCGCGCTGAACCGTGCACGTCGAGCGGAGCCCGTTGAGCGATTCCTGGGCGCTCCTTGATCAAATGGCGCGCAATAATGCCCGCGTGATCATTGACGACGGGATCTTGTTCCGGACGGCCGGGGAGAAGGACACGGGCACGCTCGTGGCGCTGTACGACCAGGCCGCCCGCTGGATGCGCGGGCAGGGCATCGAGCAGTGGAAGCCCGGGGAGAAGGACGCCGCGCACTTCCGGGCGATCATGCGCGAGGGCGAGGTCTGGCTGGCCTCCGACGGCGACGGGCACGCCGTCGGGGCCTACGAGCTGTGGTGGTCCGACGAGGAGGCCTGGGGCGTCCAGCCCCCCGTCGCCGGCTACGTGCACCGTCTGATGGTCGAACGCGAGGCCGCGCCCGTCGGGGCCGGCCGGCGGCTGCTCGAACATGCCGAGCGGCGCATCGCCAGGACCGGCCGCGAACGGGCGCGGCTGGACTGCGTCTCCACCAACCCCCGGCTGCTCGCGTACTACCAGGGCGCGGGCTACCGGGTGGTCGGGGAGTTCCCCCACAAGGTGGGCAAGGACGGGCAGGTGTACGGGGTGATCCTGCTGGAGAAGCGGCTCGACCAGCTCACGCTCGTCTGACGCGCACCCGTGCCGGCACCCCCACCGGCACCCGCGCCCCGTCCTGGTGCGGACCACCCCGGCCCCGGCTCACCCCCGCTTGAAGACGGCCGCCGTGCGGGCCGGGACCGTGAACTCCCCCTTCGCCGGGTCGTACGCCGCCTGCCGGGCCACCGGGTCGGCGCCCGCGGCCTGGACCGGGTGCAGGGCGTATCCCGTGCCCGCGAGGGCGGGCACGCGCTGGGCCTGGCCGGCCGGGGTGGCGTTGAAGACGACCACCAGGTCGCCCAGGGCCATCGTGATCACCCCCGGGGTCTCGGCAGGCCCGGAGAGCGGGAAGGCCAGCTTCGACTGGACCGCCTCGGACGTGGCGAGGGCGAAGGCCGGCTCCGTCGTGCGGATCCTCAGCAGGTCGCGGTAGGCGGCCGAGGCTCCGGTGATCTCCGCGCAGCCGGGGGTGGCGCCACCGGCCAGCAGCGGCTGCGCGTACGGCCACTTCGAGCGGTTGTCGGCCGCCGGGGGCAGACCGCGCCCGAAGCCGTTGCCGTCGCGGCAGTCCCAGTGGACGGCGTTGAACCAGTCGCCGCTGTCGTAGGAGTTGCGGTCCAGGGACTTGGAGCGCAGCAGGTCCGTGCCCGCCTGGGAGAGGGACGGCCCCTGGGAGAGGGCGGCGACCGACATCGCCAGGACCTGCGCGCGGGCCTGATCGACGGCCGAAGTGCCCTCGGGGAGCTTGTACTTCAGGGCGTCGTAGAGCGATTCGTTGTCGTGCGCGTCGACGTAGGCGAGCGCGTCGCCGGCGGCGGCCGCGTACCCGGCCGGGGAGCCGTTGTAGTCGATCTCGGAGCCCTTGGCCGCGCGACCCGTGGAGTCCGTGAAGGCGTACGAGGCGAGGTTGCCGGTCAGCCCGACCTTGATCAGGTCCTGGTCGTGCAGGAGCCGGACCCGCTGCTGCTCCGGAGTGCCGTTCGCCGGGGAGGAGTTCGGCGAGGTGAACAGGCCGGAGGCGAAGCCCTGTACGCGCGGGTCCTCGTCGAAGGGGCCGCCGCCGCGCACCGCGTCGCGAGCCCGGTCGGAGAAGGTGGCGATGCCGGTGCCGGCCATGTTCTGCTGGGTGGCCTGGACGAAGCGGGCGTCGTTCGCGACCTCGCCGAAGTTCCAGCCCTCCCCGTAGAGGACGATCTTCCTGCCGTCCACGCCGTCCTTGGCGACGGTCAGCGCGTCGAGGGCGGAGCGCACGGCCAGGATGTTGGCCTTCGGGTGGTGGCCCATGAGGTCGAAGCGGAAGCCGTCGACCTTGTACTGCTTGGCCCAGGTCACGACCGAGTCCACGACGAGGCGGCCCATCATGGCGTTCTCGGGCGCGGTGTTGGCGCAGCAGGTGGACGTCGCCACCGTGCCGTCGGCCAGGAGTCGCTGGTAGTAGCCGGGGACGATGCGGTCCAGGACCGACTTGTCGGACTGGCCGGACGCCACCGTGTGGTTGTAGACCACGTCCATGACGGTGCGCAGGCCCGCGCCGTTCAGGGACTGCACCATCCGGCGGAACTCCACCGTGCGCGCCGTGCCGTTCGGGTCGCTCGCGTAGGAGCCCTCGGGGACCGTGTAGTGCAGGGGGTCGTAGCCCCAGTTGTACGAGTCCTTCGCGGCCGCGGCCGCCACGCAGGCCTGCTGCTCCTGCGAGTCCGGGGCGTAGACCTTCAGGTCGCAGGCGGGCTCGGTGCGGTCGGCCGCCTTCTCCGGGATGGTGCCTATGTCGAAGGCGGGCAGGAGGTGGACGTACGAGGTGCCGGCGGCGGCCAGGTCGCGCAGGTGGCGCATGCCCGCCGAGCCGGTGTCCGTGAAGGCCAGGTACTGGCCGGGGCGGGTGGTGGTGCGGTCGGCGACGGAGAAGTCGCGGATGTGCAGCTCCTGGATCTGCGCGGAGGTGAAGGGGACGGCGGCGGGCTTCTTCAGGTCGCGCCAGCCGGGCGGGGCCAGCTTCGGGTCGGCGAGGTCCACGGCCAGGCTGTGGGTGGAGTCGGTGGTCAGGGCGGTGGAGTACGGGTCGGTGACGAGGTTGCGGACGATCTGTCCGGCGGCCGGGGCCCAGACGGTGACGGCGAAGCGGTAGCGCTTGCCGGTCCAACCGCGGTCGCCGCGCACCGACCAGACGCCGGTGGTGTCGTCGCGGCGCATGGCGACGGTGCGGCCGTCCAGTTCGAGGGCGACCTCCCGGGCCGTGGGGGCCCAGACGGAGAGGGTGGGGCGGCCGTCCTTGAAGACGGGGCCGAGCGGGGTGCCGTTCGCGTACAGGTCGTCGAGGACGCCCGCGAGCTGGACGCCGGTGGCGGCCAGGACGGCGCCGGCGGCGGTACGGGCGCTGGCGACGAGCTGGCCGCGCAGGGCGTCCCGGACCCGGTCGCGGTCGCGCGGGTCGACGGTGAAGGCGGCGTACGCGGCCAGGTGCGGGAACTTCTGCTTCTGCGCGGCGGTGAGCTCGGTCTTGGCCAGACGCAGCCAGACGGCGTCCTCGGTGCCGGTCAGGGTGCCGTTCTCCGCCTTGACCCTGCCGTCGCGGGAGGCGAGGAGCTGGAGGGAGGCGGCGGCGGGCGGGGCGTTCCAGGCGAGGGTGGTGCGGTCGATCCAGACGGCCTGGGCCTTGGTGAGGTCCAGGGCGGCGGCGCTGCCGGCGGGCTGCGGCAGGAGGTACTTGTCCTTGCCGCTCAGCATCCACACCTCGTGGCCGGAGGCCTTGAGGTCGAGGGACTGGTCGGAGGGGAGGTCCTTCTCGTCGCCCTTGTGGAGGATGTAGCTGAGGCTGGTGGCCCCGGCCGCGAGCGGGACCTCGTACACCGCGCCGTAGGAGTCGGTGCGGGTGGGGAGCAGCGGCTTGGACCACTCGGTCGGGTTCGCCGCGCCGGTCCAGACGTGCAGGCCCCAGCCGTCGTAGGCGCCGTCGGGGCGCTGGTGGTGCAGGACGGCCTTGGCCGTGTCCTGCGGCGGGTACGCGGGGCGCTCGGGGCGGGGGGCTTCCTTGCCCTGGTCGAGCCAGATCTCGCCGGTCTTGGTGACGTCGATGGTGCGGTCGGCCGCGACGTCCTTGTTGCCGTCCTTGTCGATGACGAGGTAGCCGACGCTGCTCGCCCCGGGCTTGAGCTTCACGTGGGCGAAGGCCCCGTACGCGTCGCGGCCGGTGAAGTCGTGGCCGGCGGGCCAGGGCGTCGCCTCGCCGTCCGCCAGGTCGCCCCAGGCGTACAGCCTCCAGTTCGTGTAGTCGCCGTCGGGGCGGTTGTAGTGGACGACGGCGTAGTCGCGCTGGGTGGCGGTGGGTACCTCGGCGGGCGGGGCCTGGCCGGCGGCCGAGGCGGCGAGGGCGCTCGCGGTGCGGCCGGCGGAGTCGACGACGACGGCCTTGTAGCGCAGCGGAGTGCCGGCGGGGGCGGTGACGTGCTGGGTGACCTTGTACGGGGCGTGGTCGGCGGAGCCGAGGACCTGCCACGCGGCGTTGCCGGTCTGGGCCGCGAAGACGACCCGGTTCAGGCCGCCGCCGGCGACGTCGGCGGTGAGCTCGACGGTGCCGGTGGCGCCGGGGGCCGGGGCCCTGGCTCTTATACACCTCTGACGCTGCCGACGAGCTACCTCCCCAGCCCCCCGCCGAACCCGAACCGCCGCCCGTCCCGATCGGGGCGTGGCCGGCCTGGCGCCACAGCTCCCCGAAGGCCACCCCGGGCGGGGCGGCCAGCGCGGTCCAGCCCGCGTCCCGCAGCCTGCCGAGGCGCTCCTGGAGCGGAGGCAGCCCCTGCGCCATCACTGAGGCCAGCCCGGGCGGCCGCCCGGACCAGTCCGCGGAGTCCAGTACGAACGCCACGGCCCCTCCGCTGCGGCGGCACATCTTGGCCGCCAGTTCCGTCTGTACGTCGTCCAGGTCTCCGAAGAAGGCGATGAGGAGCCCGTCACCGCCGGCTCCGCCGAAACCGCTGCCCGTCCCGCTGCCCCGGACCGCGTCGTACGCGCGGGACAGCCCGGCGCCGTCGGAGTGGGAGACCACCGCGAGGGTGTCCATCATCAGCCCCGCGGCCTCCGCGGACTCCTGCCCGCCGGAGGTGAAGCCGCCGCCCTCGCGGGGCACGCAGTCCCCGGTGTCGGTCAGCAGCCGCACCGAGAAGCCCTGCTCCAACAGGTGCACCAGGGCCGAAGCGGTGCCCGAGACGGCCCACTCGAAGGCCGAGTCGGGGCCGGCGCCCTCGAAGGCGAGGCGCCGGGTGTCCAGCAGCACGGTGGCCCGGCTGCGCTGCGGCTGCTCCTCGCGGCGCACCATCAGCTCGCCGTAGCGGGCCGTGGAGCGCCAGTGCACCCGGCGCAGGTCGTCGCCGCGCCGGTAGCCGCGCGGGATCACGTCGTCCTCGCCGGCCAGGGCCAGCGAGCGGCGGCTGCCGTCGCCGTAGCCGGAGGACTCGCCGGTGAAGCGGACCACCGGCAGCGCCTCGGTGCGCGGGATGACCGTGAGGGTGTCGTAGGCGGAGAAGGAGCGGGTCAGCTCGACCAGCCCGAAGGGGTCGGAGAGGCGCAGTTGCAGGGGGCCCAGCGGATAGCACCCGCGCAGGTCGGAGCGGACCCGGTAGGACACCTCGCGGCGGCCGCCCGGCTCCACCCGGTCCAGGACGAAGCGGGGCCGCGGGCCGAGCACGTAGGGCACCCGGTCCTGGAGCATCAGCAGGCCGGTGGGCATCCGGGAGGTGTTGTCCACGCGCAGCTGCACCCGGGCCTCGGCACCGGCGGGCACCCGCATCGGGTTCAGCCGGCGGCTGCCGGAGACCCGGTGGCGGGTGCGGTGCAGGGCCAGGACACAGATCAGCGGCAGTACGGCGAGCAGCAGGCCGACCCGGAGCAGCTCCGACTGGCCCAGGACGTACGCGCACAGCGCGGCCGCGACCCCGGCGGCCAGGAAGGAGCGGCCGCGGGTGGTCAGCCCGGCCAGCGACGCGCGGAACCCGCCGCCTTCCCGCGCGTCCGGGCCGCCGGCGCCGTGCGGGGCACCGGCGCTCATCAGAAGCCCCGGATGCCCGCGCCGGGCGGCATCTCGCCGCGCGCGGGCGCGGCCGGCACGGGGGTGCGCTGCAGGATGTCGGAGACGACCTGCTCGGCGGTGCGCCGGCTCAGCTGGGCCTGCGCGGTCGGCAGCAGCCGGTGCGCGAGGACCGGACCGGCCAGCGCCTGGACGTCGTCGGGCAGGACGTAGTCCCGGCCGGCCAGGGCGGCGGAGGCCTTCACGGCGCGCAGCAGGTGCAGGGTGGCGCGGGGCGAGGCGCCCAGGCGCAGGTCCGGGTGGCTGCGGGTGGCGGAGACCAGGTCGACGACGTACCGCCGGACCGGCGCGGCCACGTACACCTCGCGGACGGCCTCGATGAGCTTGACGATGTCGTGGGCGTGCGCGACCGAGGTCAGGTCCTCCAGCGGGGAGAGCCCGCCGTGCACGTCGAGCATCCGCAGCTCGGCGTCGGGGCTGGGGTAGCCGACGGAGACCCGGGCCATGAAGCGGTCGCGCTGGGCCTCGGGCAGCGGGTAGGTGCCCTCCATCTCCACCGGGTTCTGCGTGGCGACGACCATGAAGGGGGTCGGCAGCGTGTAGGTGGTGCCGTCGATGGTGACCTGGCGCTCCTCCATCGACTCCAGCAGCGCGGACTGGGTCTTGGGGGAGGCGCGGTTGATCTCGTCGCCGATGACGATCTGCGCGAAGATCGCGCCCGGCTTGAACTCGAACTCCCGGCGCTGCTGGTCGTAGATGCTGACGCCGGTGATGTCCGAGGGCAGCAGGTCCGGCGTGAACTGGATGCGCTGCACCGAGCAGTCGATGGACTTGGCGAGCGCCTTGGCCAGCATGGTCTTGCCGACGCCCGGCACGTCCTCGATCAGCAGGTGGCCCTCGGCGAGCAGGACGGTCAGCGCGAGGCGGACCACTTCGGGCTTGCCCTCGATCACGCTCTCGACCGAATCCCGCACCCGCTGCGCCGTGCTCGTCAGATCCGCGAGGCTCGCTCGGTCGTCATACGTGGTCACCTGGTTCTCCTCGACCCAATCCCAGGGCCGACGCGCGCATGGCACGGACCGGCCCACCCCGAAACACCTCAGAAAAGCGAGAGTGCGGACACCGGCCCGGAGGTCCTCCGGGTGACGTCTCCCCGCATTCTTGACGGCGTTGCGGTCCCGTGTCACTCACGAGGTGGGATCGATCTCCCTCAGGAGCCCGGTGTGCACGTCGAAGACGAAGCCTCGCACATCGTCCTTGTGGGGGAGGAAGGGGTTCGTGCGGACCCGCTGCATGGACTGGCGGACGTCCTGGTCCACGTCCCGGAAGGCCTCGACGGCCCAGGCGGGGCGCTGCCCGACCTCGTCCTCCAGCTCGTGGCGGAAGTCCTCGGTCAGGCTTTCGAGGCCACAGCCGGTGTGGTGGATGAGTATCACCGTGCGGGTGCCCAGCGCCCGCTGGCTGATGGTGAGGGAGCGGATGGTGTCGTCGGTGACCACGCCGCCGGCGTTGCGGATCGTGTGACAGTCACCAAGCTCCAGGCCGAGGGCGGCGTGCAGGTCGAGGCGGGCGTCCATACAGGCCACGACGGCCACGTGGAGGACGGGGCGGGCGTCCATGCCGGGATCGGTGAATTCCGCGGCGTAGTCGCGGTTCGATGCCACCAGCCGGTCGGTGACGGAACGGTCGCCGGTGACCTTGACGGCGGACTCGGCGGGCACGGGTACGGAAGTCGTCATGGGTACGACGTTAGTGGTCACAGCACGTCCGGGCATTGAGTGAGGGTGGACAAAGAAGGTCACGACGCCTTGTTGTGAGCTAACCCACAGGGGTGAGGGGCAGGCGCCCATCCGGGTGATTCGGGGCGTTCGCCGGTTCGTCGGGAGAGCGGCGCACGGCGCGCGGGGCGGTTCGTTGACCGCGGCGACCGTTGCACTAAAGTGACGCGAAACCGGCCGGAGCCCGGCCCGAAAGCGGCCGCCCGGCCACTTTGGTAAGACTCCGCGTGCGCGGCGCGGCGTATGCCTGCCGCGCCGTTATCTGAGAGGGCGCTTTGACTAGCGAGTCCCGACACGTCCCGGTGATGCTCCAGCGGTGCCTGGACCTGTTGGCCCCGGCACTGGAGAGGCCCGGGGCCGTCGTCGTCGACTGCACCCTCGGCCTCGGCGGCCACAGCGAGGCCCTGCTGACCCGGTTCCCCGAGGCCCACCTGATCGGCCTGGACCGCGACAAGGAGGCCCTGCGCCTCTCCGGGGAGCGCCTGGCGCCCTTCGGCGACCGGGCCACCCTCGTCCACGCCATCTACGCGGACCTGGCCGACGTACTGGACGGCCTGCGCATCCCCGCCGTCCAGGGCATCCTCTTCGACCTCGGCGTCTCCTCCATGCAGTTGGACGAGGCCGACCGCGGCTTCGCCTACGCGCAGGACGCGCCGCTGGACATGCGGATGGACCAGACGACCGGCATCAGCGCGGCCGAGGTGCTCAACACCTACGCGCCCGGCGAGCTGGTCCGCATCCTGCGCCAGTACGGCGAGGAGAAGCAGGCCAAGCGGATCGTGTCCGCCGTCGTGCGCGAGCGGGACAAAAACCCCTTCACCAACAGCGCGCGCCTGGTCGAACTGATCCGCGACTCCCTCCCGCAGGCGGCGAAGCGGACCGGCGGCAACCCCGCCAAGCGCACCTTCCAGGCGCTGCGCATCGAGGTCAACGGCGAGCTGTCCGGACTGGAGCGGGCCATCCCGGCCGCGGTGGACCGGATCGCGGTCGGCGGGCGGATCGCGGTGCTCTCCTACCACTCGCTGGAGGACCGCCTCGTCAAGCAGGTCTTCGCGGCCGGCGCGGCCAACACGGCCCCGCCCGGGCTGCCGGTCGTACCGGAGAAGTACCAGCCGAAGCTGAAGCTCCTCACGCGCGGCGCGGAACTGCCGACGGAGGAGGAGATCGCGGAGAACCGGCGTGCCGCGCCGGCCCGCTTCCGCGGGGTGGAACGGATCCGGGAGGCGCGGCTGTGAGTCCACGCGGGGGACGCTTCGGGCGGGTCCTGGCCGGGAGCCCGGCCGGACAGGCGGCGCGCACGCCGTTCGTCCTGCTGGTGGTCGCGCTGCTCGGCGGCGGGCTGATCAGCCTGCTGCTGCTGAACTCGGCACTGAACCAGGGCTCCTTCCAGCTGAGCAAGCTGCGCAAGGAGACCACCGTGCTCACGGACGAGGAGCAGGCGCTGCAGCGGGACGTGGACGGCTACTCGGCGCCGGACGCGCTGCAGCGGCGGGCGCACGAGCTGGGCCTGGTGCCCGGGGGCAGCCCGGTCTTCATCGGCCCGGACGGCAAGGTCGCCGGCGCCGCGTCCCCCGCGGCGGAGCCGCCCCCGCCGTCCGCTCCGCCGGCCTCGTCCGCACCGGCCGGAGCCGTACCCAGCCCGGCCGGCTCCCCGGCGCCGGCCCCTTCGGGATCGGCCACCCCCGCTGCGCCGCCGGCACCGGCCGGAGCGCCCCAGCCCTCCCAGACCCCTGGACGGTGACGCCGTGACACGCACCCCTGCGGGGCAGGTCCCCTCCCCGCCCTTCCCCCGTTCCCCGGGCGCAGCCCGGACCCGCCGGGCCCGGGCTGCGCCCGAGGCCCCGGGGCTCCGCCCCGGACCCCGGTCCTCAAACGCCGGACGGGCTGGAGCGGGCTCTGCCTCCCCACGGGCCAGAGCGGGCTCTGCCCCCCCACAGGCCCCAGTTGGGCCTGTCCTCTATTCCCACCTCCGGGCCCCCCAGACTACGCATTTACTTCGTTGCCCGCTTCTGCTTGATAAAACAAAAATGACGTGTTCCTGCACCCGATCCACGTGATCATATCTTAGATCGATTAATTTGTGGTTCGCCGCCGGCGTCAGATGTGTATAGGGGGCCGGTGCGGCTTCGGGGGCCGGGGCGGCTTGCGGGGCCGGTGCGGCCGCGGCCGCGGGGACGGCCGCCCAGCGGTCGCGCATCCGGGCCATCTCGCCGTCCATGGCCTGGTCGGCCTTGACCCCGGTCCACAGCATCACGTAGGCCGTGAAGAGCACGATCAGGGAGCCGGCGGTCAGGCACACCTCGCTGAACGTCCGTACCAGCAGGCGCGGTACGTCGACGTCACGGTCACGGGGTGGCGGACTCCAGCGGCTTCGCATAGTGGAGGTCCACTGTGCCGGAGTACCCCGGCAGTGTCAGCGCCTTGTGCTCGTCCACTTTCCAGCCCAGTCCGTACGCGTTCACGTACAGCTGGTAGTTCTGCAGCGCGGGCGAGGCCGCGAGGGCCTTCTTCAGCGCGCCCGGGTCGCCGACCGCCGTCACCTTGTACGGGGGCGAGTACACCCGGCCCTGGAGGATCAGGGTGTTGCCCACGCAGCGCACGGCGCTGGTGGAGATCAGGCGCTGGTCCATGACCTGGATGCCCTCGGCGCCGCCCTGCCACAGGGCGTTCACCACGGCCTGGAGGTCCTGCTGGTGGATCACCAGGTCGTTGGGCTGGGGCTCGGGAACGTTGGGGATGCGGGCCGTGGCGTTGGGAGGCGCGTCGTTCAGGGTGACCGTGACGGCCTTGCCGGTGATCTCCTCGGTGCCCGAGGCGGCGCGCAGTGCGGCGAGCCGGGCGTCCTCCGCCTTGGTGCTGCCGTTGTCCCGGTCGGCCAGGGCGTCGACCTGGCCGCGGGCCGTCGCGGTGCTCTTCTCGAGGTCCAGGTTGTTCTGGCTGCGCTCGTGGATCAGGTCGGACAGCTTGAGGAGCGAGGCGTCCGTGCGGATGTTCGTACCCTTGGAGGTGTTGAAGCTGGTGACGAAGATCAAGCCGGCCAGGGCGAAAACGGCGGCCGTGAGCAGCCGGACCGGTCTGGCACGGCGACGGGGACCCGCGGAGGAGTCGTCGGATTTGCTCAACGTACCCTTCTCCTTCAACGCCACAGGTCCACTACGCTAACGGACGCCCGGGGCAGGCAAGGTCCCCAGCGCATCGACAGGAGAGCCCCTCGTGCCGAAGTCACGTATCCGCAAGAAGGACGACTACACCCCTCCGCCCACGCGGACGCCACAGGCGATCAAGCTGACGAACCGCAACTGGGTCGCTCCGGTCATGCTGGCGTTCTTCCTGGTCGGCCTGGCGTGGATCGTCGTGTTTTACCTGTCCGAGACCCAGCTTCCGGTGGAAGCCCTCGGAAATTGGAACATCGTGGTCGGTTTCGGCTTCATCGCCGCGGGATTCGGTGTCTCCACGCAGTGGAAGTAGCTGCGCGCAAGCTCTCCCCATGAGTTATCCACAGCGTCATCCACACCTGAGGAAAAGACAGAAGATCTGTGGATAACTCTGTGGAGAGTTGACGCCGGTGTGATCAGGTGAGTGCGGGAAGTCCGGCCGTCCGGACCGCGATCACGGCTGCCGCCAGCAGGAACACCGCCGCACAGGTGCCCCACTGGACGAGTTTGCGATGCCGCGTGCTGTGGCCCGTGGCGGGCCACAGCAGGCCCAGCCCGACCAGCGCACCGCCGGCCAGACCACCGATGTGGGCCTCCCAGGACACGTACAGCCCTGGCACGAAGGTCAGCGCCAGCATGATCACCAGCACGGTGACCAGCGGGCCCGTCTCGTCCCTCGTCCGGCGGGCCAGCACCAGGCCGGCGCCGAGCAGGCCGAAGACCGCCCCGGACGCGCCGTACGTCATGGTGTCCGGCGCGCTCAGCAGATAGGCGAGGGCGCTGCCGCCCAGGGCCGACAGCAGGTAGAGGGCGAGGTAGCGGACGCGGCCCAGCGCCTGCTCCAGCGGGCAGCCGAGGAACCACAGGCCGAGCATGTTGCCGGCGATGTGCCACCACTCGACGTGCAGGAACGCCGAGGTCAGCAGGCGGTGGTACTCACCGGCGGCGACGCCTTCGAGCGGCCCGCCCCACACCCGCCTCAGATGGGCGATCAGCCCCAGGTCGAGCGGCAGGGCGGGCAGGGCCGCGGCCGCGAGGAACACCGCCGCGTTGATCCCGATCATGATCTTGGTGACCAGGTGCGGATCGGCGGCGACCACCCCGCCCGCGATGGTCCGCGGGGCGTTGGCGGCGGGCCCGCGGCCGGTGCCCGAGCCCCCGCGGACGCACGCGGGGCACTGGAAGCCGACCGAGGCGCTGATCATGCACGCGGGGCAGATCGGCCGCTCGCAGCGCGTGCAGCTGATCCCGGTCTCGCGGTCCGGGTGGCGGTAGCAGCCCGGAAGACGCTCGGTGTCCATCGGTCCCCTCGGTGCCCTCGGTCGGCGGCGGGGCGGCGGATCCGCCGCGCCCGTCCGGTACGCATCGAGTACGGACGGGCGGATGCGAAAGGTTCCCGGGCTCCGGGTCAGCCCTTGTGCACGACGACGGACTGGATGACCACGTCGTCGAGGGGGCGCTCGGTGCGCGGGTTGGTGGCGCCGGCGGCGATCGTCTTCACGATCTTCCGGCTGGCCTCGTCGGCGACCTCGCCGAAGATGGTGTGCTTGCGCGTCAGCCAGGCGGTGGGGGCCACGGTGATGAAGAACTGCGAGCCGTTGGTGTTCGGGCCGGCATTGGCCATCGCGAGCAGGTACGGCTTGGTGAAGGCCAGGTCGGGGTGGAACTCGTCGGCGAACTGGTAGCCCGGGCCGCCGGTGCCGTTGCCGAGCGGGTCGCCGCCCTGGATCATGAACCCGCTGATCACGCGGTGGAAGACGGTGCCGTCGTAGAGCGGGTCCGTGGTCTTCTGGCCGTCCGTGGGGCGCGTCCACTCGCGGGCGCCGGTGGCCAGTTCCACGAAGTTGCGCACGGTCTTCGGAGCGAAGTTCTCCAGCAGCTCGATCTCGATGTCGCCGTGGCTGGTCTTCAGGGTGGCGTAGAGCTTCTCGGCCACGGATCTGCCTTCCCTAGTCATCACTGGTCATCACTGTCGGTTCCAGATCCTCCCACGGAGGGCCGCACGGGACTGAAATCGTCCACTCGTATGCCCTGTCGCGCATGCCGGTCAGCGGTATGGGAGGCATGATCCGACAAAGGGTGGAAAGGTGAACTGTGTCCGCCACCGAGGAGGAGGATCCCGTGACCCGCAAGGAAAGCGTGCGCCTGGCAGCCGAAAGTGCCAGGGAGAGTTTCCTGCACGCAGCGGAAGTGGTGGCACCGTACGCAGAATCCGCCAAGGATGCAGCGGTGCACTACGCCCAAGAGGCAAATGAGCGACTGGCGCCGAAGGTGTCGTCCGCGGCCGACGCGGCCGCCCGGCAGGCCCGCACCACCTACGGCTGCCATGTGCAGCCCCGGATCAGAGCGGCGCGCACGCACGTGCCGCCGAACGTCGACCGGGCCGCGGTGAACGCGGTGAAGCAGTCCCGCCGGGCGGTTCGCCAGGCGGCCGACTACACGCAGCCGCGGATCGAGAGCGCGCTCGCGGCGGCGCAGCCGGTGGCCGAGGAGCTCTCTTCGCGATCGACGGCCACGCTGGCGGCGCTGCGCGGTCAGGTGTCGGCGAAGGAGGTGCAGAAGCTGGTCCGCAAGCACGAGCGCCGGGCCCGCACGGGCCGGCTGCTCAAGGGCGCCGCGCTGGTCGGCGTACTGGCCGGCGGGGCCTACGCCGCGTGGAAGTGGTGGGACCAGCAGTCGAACCCGGACTGGCTCGTCGAGCCGCCGGCGGCCACCGAGCTGTCGGCGCGCGACGAGGCGGCCCAGGGGAGCTTCGAGGACGAGCTGGCGGTCAAGGAGCGCGAGGCGGGGGCGGAGTCCGATCCCGGCTCGCTGCCCTCGTCGGCGCTGGAAGCGGAGGCCGAGGCCGCGGAGGCCCGGATCGACGCGGAGGACGCGAAGCGCAAGCACCGCTGACCCACCCGGCGGGGCACGTGGGAGGGGCCCGGATCCTGGAAAGGATCCGGGCCCCTCTCGTGTTTCCCGCGTTCTGCGTGCTGCGTCCTGCGACGACAGGGGATCTAGCCGGGGAGGTTGAGCTTCATGCCCGGGTGGATCATGTCGGGGTTGGAGCCGATGACGCCCTTGTTCATGGCGTAGAGCTCGCGCCAGCGGCCCTCGTTGCCGAGCTCGCGGCGGGCGATCGCGGAGAGCGAGTCGCCCGGGCGGACGGTGTACGTGCGCTGCGCCTTGGGCGCGGGCTTCGGCGCCGCGGGCACCGCCTTGTGCGCGGCCGAGGCCGGGGTGGGCGTGTGCGTCATGCGCGGGGCCGCGGGCGGCGCGGCGGGCGGTGCGGGCGCGGGCTTCGGCGCCGCGGCCGCCATGCGCTCCGCGGCCGCCTTGGTGGCCGCCGCCGAGTCGGTGTACTTGGCGGCGGCGCCGCCGGGCATCGCGGCCGGGGGCGCGGGCGCCGCCGCGGCCTGCTGTTGTACCTGCTCAGCCGCCTTCTCGGCCGCCTTCTCGGCTTGTTCCTTCTTCTTGTCGGACCTCATGAAGTCGAACAGTCCCATGTGCGTACGCCTCCGGCATGGTGGTGCCCCCTGGGGCAGAGTGCCCTCTTCCCACTGTCTGCCAGAAGCCGCCCGGCGGCCCTGTGACGGGGCCATCCGGGGGACGCGGGCGAGGGCCGGGGCCCCTACTGGCGGGCCCGGCGGGCCGGGCGCGGGCTCTGCGACGGGGTTTCCAGACCGCCCCCGGCCAGCTGCTTCAGACCGTGCAGCAGGGCCGCGCGGTCCTTGTCCCCGAGGGAGGCGAGGGCGTCGGCGTGCACCTGGTCGACGATGCGGGCGCTCTCCCCCGCGATGGCCGCGCCCCGCTCGGTGACGAAGATGACGCGGGCCCGGCGGTCCTTGGTGGACGGCCGCCGCTCGGCGAGTCCGGCCCGCTCCAGGGCGTCGACGGTGACGACCATCGTCGTCTTGTCCATGTCGCCGATCTCGGCGAGCTGGATCTGGGTGCGCTCCTCCTCCAGGGCGTGCACGAGGACGCAGTGCATGCGGGCGGTGAGACCGATCTCGGCGAGGGCCGCCGCCATCCGCGTGCGCAGGACGTGGCTGGTGTGGTCCAGGAGGAAGGAGAGGTCGGGCTCGGTCCGGGTGGGCGCCATGGCAGTCATGCCTCCCAGCCTAACAAGTCGATCCGAAATAAATCGTCTGCAACAAAACTATCTGGTACGGTCACATCATTCACCGCCGCTGATCGCAGACCGGAGAGTCAGATGCCTGCCGTTGTCTTCGGCTGGGCCGTGGCCCGGTCCGCGACGAGGCGGACCGCCGCGATCGTGAGGTCCGGGTCGTGGAGCTGGACGTAGTGGTCGCTACCGGTCGCCAGCAGGTGCGGGGTCTGCGGGCGCAGGCCCACCAGGGCCTGCTGGGCCTTGGGCCACGCCTTCTCCAGCTTCGCCAGCAGGTCCTTGGACATCGTGGGCGGCGCGGCGAAGGGCGCGGTCTTGCTGAGCACCGCGACCGGGACCGGGGGGAGCGGGCCGCCCCGGTCGATGGCGGTGACCCCGCCGTCGATGTCGACCTGCTCGAAGTCCGGATCGGCGTCGAAGGGCGTACCCGGATGCCGCAGCGCTTCGACGTACGCCGCCCAGTCCGCCCCCATCGCGGGCTTCAGGGCCGGTCCCAGCGCGTCGACCAGGACCAGCCCGCGCGTGCGCTCCGGATGCTCCTGGGCGTACCGCAGCGCGAGCATCCCGCCGAAGGAGTGCCCCACCAGCAGGTACGGGCCGGGTACGTGCCCGGCCGTCAGCACCCGGTCCAGGTCCTCGACCATGTCGGGCAGGGCCCGGGTCCCCCGTACGGGTGTGCTGCGGTCGGTGAGCTCGGGTGGCTGCGTGTAGCGGATGGTGCCCGGCCGGTCGTAGGTGCAGACCCGGGTGAACGCGGCCACTCCCGGCAGCACCGCCGGGGCCTTCGGCACGGGCGGGGCGGTGTCGGTCAGCGACCACGGGTCGGAGGCCTCGTGCAGCCCGGCCAGCAGCACCACGCTCGGGCTCCCGGAGCCCGAGCACCGCAGGTACAGGCTCCGCCCGCCGCCGATGTCCACCCGCTGCTCGGTGTCGCCCCCGCCCGGCGGCGGGGTGGCGGCTGTGGTGGCCACCAGCAGGACGGCGGCCACCACAGCCGCCACCGCACCTGGCACACGCCATCGCATGCCTCAAGCCTCCCGCGCCGGCCTTTCCCCCGCCATCCGGCGCCGAGGACACCCACGAGAAGACCCCCTCGGCCGCTCCCGGTGATGTGATGGCGGGAAAGCCGATGAGTTTCGCGGCGCCCGGCTGTCTACCCCTTCGTAGGCCCGAGAGGCCGAGAAGCCGAGAAGTCGGAGAAGCCCAGCAGCCGCCCCGGAAGGGTGAGGAACATGAAGTACATGATCCAGATGAACGTGCCGGCCGATCAGTGGGACGCCATCATGACGGCGTACTCCAAGGACGACATGGAGGCCATGTTCGCCCACATGGGCGCCCTCAACGATGACCTCACCGCCGCCGGCGAGTGGGTCGAGGGGCAGGGCCTCGGCGGCCCCTCGCTGGTCAAGACGGTGCGTGCCGGAAGCGACGGGCGTCCGCAGGTGACGGACGGGCCGGCCCAGGAGGGGCACATCCTGGCCGGGTACTGGGTGGTCGACGTCAAGAGCGAGGACCGGGCCCTGGAGATCGCCGCCCGGGCGTCGGCGTGCCCCGGCGCGGGCGGGAAGCCCTCCAACGACCCCGTAGAGGTGCACCCGATCCCCGAGGACCCGACCCAGGCCTGAGCCGGGAGACCGAGGAGGCCGTCCTCCGCGCCGCGTCCGCGAGACGCTGACCGGCCGGCCGGCCAGCCGCGCCGGAGCGCGCGGCCCGGAGGACGGCCTGTGGCCCCCGGTCCGTTCCTCAGGCCGATCGCAGGGCGTCCGTGGGGGACGCCCCGGCCGCGCGCAAGGCCGGGTGGATTCCGGCGACGGCGGCCACCAGCACGGAGACGAGCGGGCAGGCGGCGACGGTGTGGAGCGTGATGGAGGGCGGCCGGCCCTGGGCGAGGGCGTAGCCGCGGCGAGTGCGAGGGCCAGCCCGCTGAGCGCGCGCTTCGCCTCGCCGCGTGCCGTGAGGAGGTCGGACGGCCGGCTGACGGCGACCCTGCTCGGATGGGCCGTTCGCGGTGGCGCCGGCCACGGACTGCACGTCGGGGACGCGTTCGGGGTGGGAGCGCAGGTAGCCGGCGGCGGCGGTGCCGTCCGCGCCCAGCCGGGCCGCGGCCTGGGGCCAGCCGGCCACGGCGGCGGGGCCGAGTTCGGGGGCTAGTGCTCTGACCGCATAGGTTCACCGGATTCCGGTCCGAGCGTCGTGGAGAAGTCGGATGCGGCCGCATCGTGTGTCTGCGATCATGCGTCGCTGTGGAGAGCAACAACTTTGTCGTCCGTCGAGCGGTCGAGTCCGACGCTGCCGCGGTGGCCGAGGTCTGGCTGCGTTCCTTCACGGCGGCGCTTCCGAGCGTGCGCCGAGCGCATACGGACGACCAGGTCCGGTCCTGGTTCGGGGAAGTGGTGGTGCCCGACCTCGAGACGTGGGTGGCGACAGTCGAAGGTTCGGTGGTCGGGATGATGGTGCTGGACGGCGAAGACCTGGACCAGCTCTATCTTGATCCCGCCTGGCAGGGCCGGGGGATCGGCGGCCGCCTGGTGCACCAGGCGAAGCAATGTCGTCCGGCCGGGTTGGCGCTGTGGACGTTCCAGGTCAACGAGTCGGCGCGGCGCTTCTACGAGCGGCACAGCTTCGCCGCTGCTGAGTGCACCGACGGTTACCGCAACGAGGAACGCGAGCCGGACATCCGGTACGTGTGGCGACCTGGGCAGCAAGAGCCCTGAGACGTCTCAGGCCGCCTGGCCGAGTGGTCGTCCGCCCCAGCGAATGCCCTTCTCGCTTCGGATGCGGGCGCGTTCCTTGCGTTCGGCGGCCAGGACGTCTCGGTGGCGGGCGTTGGCGTTGCGCCACCGCAGGTAGGCGTGCAGGGCCCGGGTCTGGACGGTGTGGTTCGGGTGATTGGAGTTGGTGAACTGTCGCAGTGGTCCGAAGTGGGCTTCGATCGGGTTGGCCCAGGAGGCGCAGGTCGGGGTGAAGCACAGTTCGACCTTGTTCTTCTCCGCCCAGCGGCGGGTGTCGCTGCCCTTGTGGGCGGACAGGTTGTCCATGATCACGTAGATCGGGGCTCCGTCGGGCCGGGCGGCGCGGATCGACTTCAGGGCGGCCAGCGGGTTCACGGCACCTTTCTTGCGGCGGTTGATACCCCCAAGGTGTCGCTCCCGACGGAGTAGCAGCCGTGTAAGTAGCGCACCCCGTGGGTGCGGTGATAGGTAGCGGGCACCCGGTCGGGGTGGCCCTGGCCGGCCCAGCCCGAGCCTGCGGTGGGCCGGATCCCGAGGGGGCCGAATTCGTCGAACGCGAAGACCCGGTCAGGGAAGCGGTCCAAGGCTTCCTCGATCCGGTCCAGTTTCGTTTCGCGGTCCGGGTCGGGTGACGCCTTCCACGTCTTGGTGCGTTGGAAGGCGACGCCACGGCGGGCGAGGAGGCGGCGTAATGCCTCGCGGCCGTCGCGTATGGTCCGGATGTGGACTTTGCGCAGGTAGGCGGCGAGTTTACGCAGTGACCAGCGGGTGAAAGGCTGGCCGAGCTTGACCGGGCGGGTGGTGGCCGTCTCGATGACGAAGGCCTCGTCGTCAGTGCTGAGCAGGCGGGGACGGCCTCCCGCCCACTGAGGGTCCAGGCAGGCCAGGCCGATCTCGTTGAACCGGTGGATCACGTCCCGGACGGTGTCCTCGTCGGCCTGGACCAGCTGAGCAATCACCGGGACGCGGTTCCCGCCGGCCGAAGCCAGCAGCATCATCGCGCGCCGATAGCGCACCGAACTCGTGCTGCCTCGGCGCACGATCTGCTGCAGCCGTTGCCCCTCTTGGTCGGTGAGCCTGCGCACACGGACAGGCCCGGCCACCGCACCTCCACCGGTCGGATCGGACGCCACCCCACATCCAACCGCCACGACCACCAACCCGGCGAACCTATGAGGTCACAGCACTAGGTCGTTCGGCGCCAGGATTCCCGTGACGACGTACGGCTCTCCGCCCAACCAGACCCGCTCGCCCGGCGCGGTCACACCGAGGCGCTGTGCGGCCTGGTCGCCGAGCACGGTCACGGGGAGGTTCTCACCGGCCTGGTTGAGCCACTTCCCGCTGCGCGGGGTGGCGTGGACGTCGAGCAGGTTCAGCCGGGCGGCGAGCACGGTGGCGCTGCCGGTCTGCTGCTTGGGCACCAGGTCGTTGCGGTAGACCTCGGCCTTGGTGGCCCCGGTCGCGGTGACGTGCTGGACCGGGCGATGTTGGGGAGCATCTCGGGGTCGAGGCGCGCGGCCTCGTGCACGGGGAGGAGAGCGACCCGAACGGAGGGCGCGGGCCCGCCCTCGGGAGGCGGTGGCCGGGACGCGCCCTGGACGGTGAATCCGGGGTGCGTTAGCTTCCGGCGCCATGAGACTTTGGGGAGTTGGCATGTGTGCGGCGGCTCTGCTGCTGGGGGTGGTGGCCTCACCGGCGCAGGCCGCAGGGGAGTCACCGGACCTCCGGGGCGCGGGTTGGGCACTGAAGGAGACCGGCAAGGACTCCCGTTTCCGGGGGCTGGCGGCGGTCAGCCGGTCCACGGCCTGGGTGGCCGGCTCGAAGGGGACCGTGCTGCGGACCTCGGACGGCGGGCGGAGCTGGCGGGACGTCTCGCCGCCGGGGGCCGTCGCGGAGGGGCTCGAGCTGCGGGACATCGAGGCCTTCGACGGGCGGCGCGCGGTGGCCCTGTCCATCGGGGAGGGCGAGGCCTCCCGGGTGCTGCGCACGGAGGACGGCGGAGCCACGTGGACCGAGACCTTCCGGAATTCCGACCCGCGGGCCTTCTACGACTGCCTCACCTTCTTCGACTCCCGGCACGGGCTCGCGATGAGCGACCCGGTGGACGGGAAGTTCCGCATCCTGTCCACGGACGACGGCGGTCGGAGCTGGCGGGTGCTCCCGAACACGGGGATGCCGGACGCGCTGCCGGGGGAGGCGGGCTTCGCCGCGAGCGGCCAGTGCCTGGTGGCGGCCGGGTCGCGCGACGTCTGGCTGGCCACGGGCGGCGGCGCCCTCGCCCGGGTCCTGCACTCCGCGGACCGCGGCCTGACCTGGAAGGTGGCCGACTCCACCGTCCCGGCGGGCGACCCGGCGCGCGGGGTCTTCGCCCTGGCCTTCCGGGACCGTACGAGGGGACTGGCGGTCGGCGGTGACTACCGCACCGGGCAGGCCTCCCCGCAGGCCGCGGCGGTGTCCTCGAACGGGGGCCGCACATGGCGGCAGGCGGCGGCCCCGCCGCCGGCCTACCGCTCGGGCGCGGCCTGGTTCCCGTACGGCGCCGGCACGGCCCTCGCGGTGGGCCCGACGGGCACGGACGTGACCCGGGACGGTGGCCGCACCTGGCGGGCGCTGGACCCGGGGTCGTTCGACACCGTCGCCTGCACGGCGGACGGCGGCTGCTGGGCTGTGGACACGAGGCCAGCCCCCCCCCCCGGCAACCCCCCCGCGGCGCGCCGCCCACCCGCCCCGGGCGGGTCGCAACGGCGGCGGCGCCGGCCGATCCCCCGGGTCCCGGGCGCCTCCCCGGCCCGGCGTGGACGGCAACCGCCGCGTCGAGTGGACCGACACCGACGCGGCCGGCCACTACCACCACTCCACCGTCGTGCGCTGGGTCGAGTCCGCCGAGGCCGTGCTCCTGCGCCGGCTGGGCCTGTCGCACCTCTTCGGCAGCACGCCCCGCGTCCACTTCGAGGCCGACTACCGGGCCCGGCTCTGGTTCGGCGAGGCCGTGCGGACCGAGCTGCGGATCACCAAGGTCGGCACCAGCTCCCTCCACTACGCCTTCACCGTCCACGGCGAGGAGGGTGCGGAGGCCGCCACCGGCCGCATGGTCATCGCCCACTCCGCCGCCCGCGCCACCGGGACCACCCCCTGGCCGGCCGAGGTCCGCGAGGTCCTCACCAAGGCGGGCCGCCAGGCCCCCGAACTGATCGAGAACAACCGAGGAGGCGCCCCGTGCGCATAGCAGTCATCGGAGGCGGGCCGGGCGGCCTGTACTTCGCCGCCCTGGCCAAGCAGCTCTCCCCGCACTGGGAGGTCACCGTCTGGGAGCGCAACGCTCCCGACGACACCTTCGGCTTCGGGGTGGTCTTCTCCGACGAGACCCTCGACGGCATCGCGCAGGCCGATCCCGCCGTCCACGCCGCGATGTCGGCGGAGTTCGCCCGTTGGAGCGACATCGACGTCCGCCACCGCGACCGGACCCTGACCTCCGGCGGCCACGGTTTCGCCGCCCTGGGACGGCGCCGGCTGCTGGGCATCCTCCAGGAGCGCTGCGCCGCTCTGGAGGTGGACGTCCGCTATTCGACCCAGTCCCCGCCGCCGGAGCGACTGGCCGCCGAATACGACCTGGTGGTCGCCTGCGACGGCGTGCGCTCGGCCACCCGGGCCGCCTACGCCGACACCTTCGGCGCCGATCTCGACGAGCGCTCGGGCCGCTACATGTGGCTCGGCACGGACAAGGTCTTCGAGGCCTTCACCTTCATCGTCGAGGAGGGGGACTTCGGCACCCTCCAGGTGCACGCGTACCCGTACGACGACACCCGCTCCACCTTCATCGTCGAGATGGACGAGGACACCTGGCGGCGCGGCGGATTCGCGCGGTCCGAGGGGATCGACCTGCCGCCCGGCGCCAGCGACGAGGAGGGGATCCGACGCTGCGAGGAAATCCTCGCCGGGCACCTGGACGGGCACCGGCTCATCCCCAACAACTCCAAGTGGCTGCGCTTCACCACCGTGCGCAACCGCACCTGGCGCCACGCCAACACCGTGCTGCTCGGGGACGCCGCGCACACGGCCCACTTCTCCATCGGCTCCGGCACCAAGCTCGCCATGGAGGACGCCCTCGCGCTGGCCGCCTGCCTGCACGAGCACCCCGACGTGGAGAGCGCGCTGGCCGCCTACGAGGACGAGCGCAAGCCGGTCGTGGAGTCCACCCAGCGGGCGGCCCAGGCCAGCCTCGAATGGTTCGAGAACATCGACCGGTACACGGGCCAGGATCCGCACCAGTTCGCCTTCAACCTGCTGACCCGCAGCCGCCGGGTCACCTACGACAACCTGCGGGTGCGCGACGAGGAGTTCACCACCTCCGTCAACGCCTCGGCGCCGGTGCCGCCCATGTTCCGGCCCTTCCGGCTCGGCGGCCTGCGCCTGCGCAACCGGATCGTCGTACCGCCCATGGCCCTGTCCACGGCCCGCGACGGGGTCCCGGGGGACTTCGACCTCGTCCACCTGGGCACCCAGAGCCTCGGCGGCGCGGCCCTGGTCATCGCCGGCATGACGGCGGTGAGCGCCGACGGCCGGACCGACGCGGGCTGCCCCGGCCTGTGGACCGACGAGCAGGAGGCCGCCTGGCGGCGGATCACCGCCTTCGCGCACGGCCAGTCGGACACCTGCCTCGGCATCCAGCTGACGCACGCCGGCCGCCGGGCGGCCGAGGGGCCGCTGCTGGCCGCCTCCGCGCTGCCGTGGGCCGAGGGGGTCCCGGTGCCCCGCGAGGCGGGCCGCGCCGACATGGACCTGGTCGTACGGGACTTCGTGCGCGCGGCCGAGCGCGCCGACCGGGCGGGCTTCGACGTCTTGGAACTCCAGTACGGGCACGGCCACTTGATGTCGGGGTTCCTGTCCCCGCTGACCAACCGGCGGACCGACGAGTACGGCGGCGCCGTGGACGGCAGGCTGCGCTTCCCGCTCGAAGTGCTGGGCGCCGTGCGGGCGGTGTGGCCGGCCACGAAGGCCCTCCTGGTCCGGATCTCGGCCGCCGACTGGGCCGAGGGCGGACTGGACGAGGCGGACGCCGTGCACATCGCCCGCGCCCTGACCGCGGCGGGCGCCGACGCCATCGACGTCTCGACCGGCGAGGTCGTGTCCCACGAGCGGCCCCGCTTCGGCCGCAGCTACCAGACCCCCTACGCCGATCTGATCCGCAACGCCACCGGGGCGGCGACCATCGCCGTCGGCGCGATCTCCACGTACGACGACGTGAACTCGGTGATCCTGGCCGGCCGGGCCGACCTGTGCGCGGTGGGCCGGGCCCAGCTCCACGACCCCCTGTGGACCCTGCACGCGGCCGCCGCCCAGGGCTACCGCGGACCGGCGGCGCCCTGGGCCCAGTCCTGGCGGGCCGGCAGCGCGCGGCCGCCGGCCTCGCGCACCGACCGGGTCCCGCCCCGCCTCGAACTGCTGCGGCAGCCCGCCGCGGCGGTGCACCAGCGATGGCTGCCGCGCGTCACCGCGCCGGCCCTCTGAACGGAACGGCCGAGATCCCATGGAGATTCCTCCCCAGCGTGACCTGCCCCGCTTCATCGCGGCCGCCGTACAGGCCGCCCCCGTCTACCTCGATCCCGCCGCCACCGTCGACAAGGCCGTCGCCCTGATCGCCGAGGCCGCCGGGAAGGGCGCCGAACTCGTCGTCTTCCCGGAGGCGTTCGTCCCCGGGTACCCGTACTGGAACTGGACGATGAACCCGGTCCAGGGCTCGCCCTGGTTCGAGCGCCTGCAGCGCGCCTCCATCGACATCCCCGGCCCGCACGTCGACACCCTGCGCGCGGCGGCCCGCCAGTACGGGATCGTCCTCGTCATCGGCGTCAACGAGCGCGCACCGCACAGCCTGGGCGTGCTCTACAACACCCTGCTCACCATCGGCCCCGACGGCGAACTGCTCGGCGTGCACCGCAAGCTGGTGCCCACCTGGGCCGAGAAGCTCACCTGGACCGGTGGCGACGGCAGTTCCCTGCGCGTGCACCCGACCCCCGTCGGCCCGCTCGGCGCCCTCGCCTGCGGGGAGAACACCAACACCCTGGCCCGCTTCTCGCTCCTGGCGCAGGGCGAACTCGTGCACGCGGCCTGCTACATCGCCCTGCCGGTGGCACCCGCCGACTACGACATGGCCGACGCCATCGCCGTACGGACCGCCGCCCACAGCTTCGAGGGCAAGGTCTTCTCCGTCGTCGCCTGCTCGACCGTCTCCCCCGAGATCGTCGACGCCGTCGCCGGGGAGGACGAGGAGGTCCGGGCCCTGTTCAACCGCCCGCGCAGCGCCCTGTCCGGGATCTTCGGCCCGGACGGCCGCCCGGTCACGGAGCCGCTCGTCGACGTCGAGGGCATCGTCTACGCCGAGATCGACCTGGCCCGGTGCATCCAGCCCAAGCAGATGCACGACATCACCGGGCACTACAACCGCTTCGACGTCTTCCGCCTCGAAGTCGACAACCGCCCGCGCCTGCCGATCACTTTCACCGCCCCGCCGGCCGCGCCGCCCCGGTCCGCACCACTGTCCGCGCCGCTGACCGCCACCCCCGAGGAGGGCTCATGACCACCGAACAGGACGACACCGCACTCGGCCGCGCCCGGGTGTCCGACACCCCCGAACTCACCGCCTACTACGCCGAGCTCGAGGCCCTGGAGGCCGGCGCGCTGTGGACCGTGGCCAATGACATCGAGCCCTGGTACCCGCAGCCCAAGTCCGTTCCGGTGCTGTGGCGTTACGAGGAGCTGCGGCCACTGGTCCACAAGGCCCTGGACCTCGTCCGGGCCGATGACGCGGGCCGCCGCGTCGTGATGCTGGTCAACCCCGGCCGCAGGGACGTCAGTGCGGCCGCCGGGCTCCTCTACACCGGCCTGCAGATCATGGGCCCGGGCGAGGCGATGACCGCCCACCGCCACCAGGCCGCGGCCCTGCGCTTCGTGCACGAGGGCACCGGGGCGTGGACCATCGTGGACGGACAGAAGCTCAAGGTCGGCCCCCGCGACTTCGCCATCACCCCGAACGGCACCTGGCACGAGCACGGCAACGACGGGACCGACGCCCCGGTGATCTGGCAGGACGGCCTGGACATCCCGCTGGTCAACGCCCTGGACGCGGGGTTCTACGAGGTCCACCCCGAGCTGTACCAGCGGCCCGGGAAGGTGGTCAACTCCTCGGTGCTCACCTACGCCGCGAACCTGCTCCCGTACGGCGCCGAGAAGTGGAGCCGACCCTACTCCCCGCTGCTGGCCTACCCGTGGGAGCCGACGTACGAGGCCCTGCTCGGCCTGGCCAAGGCCACCGGTGGCTCCCCGTACGACGGGATCATCGCCGAGTACACCAACCCGGTGACCGGCGGCTCGGTCATGCCCACCATGGGCGCGCACATGCAGCTGCTGCTCCCGGGCCAGGCCACCAAGGCACACCGGCACACCGGTTCGGTGATCTACACGGCCGCCAAGGGGCACGGTGTCTCGGTGGTCGCCGGGCAGCGCTTCGAGTGGAAGCAGGGCGATGTCTTCTGCGTCCCGTCCTGGGCCTGGCACGAGCACCGCAACCTCGACGCGTCCGAGGACGCCTGCCTGTTCTCGTTCAACGACTTCCCGGTGATGCGCTCCCTCGGTTTCCACCGCGAAGAGGCGTACCCGGACAACGACGGGAACCAGCCCGCCTCCTGAGCCGCGCCGCCGCACCGGACCGCCGGCCCTGACACCGGTCCCGGTGCGGCGGCGCACCGGGAGGGGCCGGCCCGGGAACGGGGGGGGGCAGGACGAGGAAGGGGTTCGGCGGCGCAGGGAAGAGGGAGGGTCCCGGCCGCGCCGGGGTCCGGCCGCGGGAGTTCGCGGACCTGACCGGGGACGGGAAGCGCGAGCTGTGCATCGCCGCCGACGGCGCCACCGGGCGCTCGGCCCTGAGCGTCTACACCGTGGCCGGCGGAAAGCTCGTGCCGATCCTGTTCACCACCGGCCGCCGGATGAGCCCCGAGATCGTCGGCAGCGACCTGCTGGTCCGCACCGCGGCCCGCCCGACCTACGCCCCCAGCGCCATCGACAGCGTGTAGATCACCAGGCCCGCCAGCGCGCCGACCACCGTGCCGTTGATGCGGATGAACTGGAGGTCGCGGCCGATGTGGGCCTCGATCTTGCGGGAGGTGTGCTCGGCGTCCCAGCCCGCCACCGTGTCCGTGATCAGCGAGGTGATCTCGGCGCGGTAGTTGGTGACCACATAGACCACGGCACCCTCGATCCAGCCCTCCACCTTGTCCTGCAGCCGGCCGTCCGTGGCCAGCCGGGCCCCCAGCGACATCAGCGAGGACCGGACCCGCAGGCGCAGCGCGCTCCGCTCGTCCTCCGCCGCCGAGAGGATCATCGACCGGACCGCCGTCCAGGTGGAGGCGATCACGTCCTGCACCTCGTCGCGCGCGAGCAGCTCGGACTTGAGCCGCTCCACCCGCGCCCGGGTCTCCGTGTCCGACTGGAGGTCCGCCGCGAAGTCGGCGAGGAAGCGGTCCACCGCCCCGCGCGCCGGGTGCTCCGGCATGTCCCGCATCTCCTGGACGAAGCGGAGCAGCTCCTTGTACACGCGGTCGCCGATCTTGCGGTCCACGAACCGCGGGGTCCAGCCGGGCGCCCCGCCCTGCACCGCCGCCTCCACCGACTCGGCGTGCGTGACCAGCCAGTCGTGCGCCCGCGTGCACACCAGGTCCACGACCCGCCGGTGGCCGCCGTCCGCGACGACCTTCTCCAGCGTCTTGCCGATCCCCGGCGCGATCTCCGCCGTCTCGGCCCGCCGTGTGATCGCCTCGCCCACGACGGCCTGCACATCGGAGTCCCGCAGGACCGTCAGCGCCCCGCGCAGGGCGGTGGCCAGCTCCGCGGTGACCCGGTCGGCGTGCGCGGGCTCGGCCAGCCAGGAGCCGAGCCGGCCGCCGATGCCCAGCGCGTGCAGCCGGGTGCGCACCACGTCCGCGGAGAGGAAGTTCTCCCCGACGAACTCCCCGAGGGAGACGCCGAGCTGGTCCTTCTTGGTCGGGATGATCGCGGTGTGCGGGATGGGCAGGCCGAGCGGCCGCCGGAAGAGGGCGGTGACCGCGAACCAGTCCGCGAGCGCGCCGACCATGCCCGCCTCGGCGGCGGCCGCGACGTACCCCGTCCAGCCGCCCGCGCCGGCGTGCTCCGCCCACTTCGCCGCGACGTAGACCAGCGCCACCAGGATCAGCAGGCCGGTGGCGGTCCGCTTCATCCGGCGGACGCCGCGCCGGCGCTCCTCGTCCGCCTCGCTGAACACGAAGCCACCCCGTGTCTTGGTCGTGCTGCCCTGCTCCACGTGCTCCTGCCTTCCCCCGGGCGCCGGTTTTGTCTGCACAGCATCCGACTCCCGGGGCGCCCGGAGAGTTCCCGGCGCGCCGTACTCCTCCGGGGAGCGGCGGGCCGTACCCCTCCGCCGAGCACCTCCCGCGGCCCGGATGGGCTCCCGGGACGGGACGGCCTACAGCTCCTTGCGCCGCTCCGACCGGGGAAGGCCGTTCTTGCGCGAAGCCGACTTCGGCTGCTTGACCTTGACCTCCACCCCGCCCCAGAACGCGAAGCCCGTCACGACGACGCGCGGAGCGCCCGGTTCCGGCGGCCCGGGGTTGTCGCGCTGGTCGAAGGCGCCCATGACGCCGATGCCCCGTACGTCGACCTCGACGCCCGGCGGCACGGTGATCTGGATGCCGCCCATGACGGCGACGCAGTTGATCACGACCTCGCGCTCGGCGAAGTTCGCCTCGCGCAGGTCGAGATCGCCACCGCCCCAGAACGCCACCGCGTGGAACAGGGCGGGCACGGTCCAGTTGCCCTTGCGCTGGAAGCCCGACATGACCGCGACGGCCATGGCCGGGCCGCCCGCCGGGCCGCCGCCGACGATCCTGGCCGGCCATGCGGACTCCGAACCGGCCGGCACACCCTTCGCCAGGCCGACCGGAGCGGCCGGGCCCACCGGGGAGGCCGCCACCGGGGCCGTCGCACCGAGCGCCGGCAGGTCCCGGGTGAGCGGCTCCAGCTCCGCGTACGTACGGGACGTGTACGCCGCTTCGAGCCGCTCCTCGAACTCGTCCATGTCGAGCCGCCCCTCGGCGACGGCGTCGCGCAGCCGGTCCACCACCCGGTCCCGGTCCGCGTCCGAAGCCCTCAGATCCGGCAGCGGCGCCTTCTCCAACGAGGCCGGCGCCCTCGGCACGGGCTCCTGCGACACCGGCTCCTGCGACACCGGCTCCGGCGACAGCGGCTCCGGTCCGCTCGACACCGGCCCGCCCGACACCGGCTCCCGCGACAGCGGCTCCCGCGACACCGGCTCCTGGGGCAACGGCTTCTCAGGCCGCTCGTCACTCATGAGGACCAGCCTAAGCAGTCGCCCCCAAGAGTTGTATGACTTTGGACCCGGCTCCAACTCAGGGTTCTCCCTGATTTATCCCCGTCCCGCGTACATCCGCGCGATCACGTCCTCGATGTCCGGCTCCCGCACCGACAGGTCGAGCAGCGGGTACTCCGCCGCCACCGCCGCCACCAGCGGCGCGGCCGAAGCCCGCGCCGGGAAGGCCAGCCACTGCCTCGGACCCTCCACCTTGACCACCCGCGCCCCGGCCACCTCGATCGGCGGGAACTCCCGCTCCAGGTCCACCACCAGCGTCCGCTCGCTCTCCCCCGCCCCGCCGGCCGTGTGCAGTCCGCCCAGCGACCCGTCGTACATCAGCCGCCCGTGGTCGATCACCATCACCCGCTCGCACAGTTGCTCGATGTCCTGGAGGTCGTGCGTGGTCAGCAGCACCGTCGTCCCGAGCTCCTCGTTCAGCTGCCGCAGGAAGCCCCGCACCTTCGCCTTGCTGACCACGTCCAGCCCGATCGTCGGCTCGTCCAGGTACAGCACGTCCGGGTCGTGCAGCAGCGCCGCCGCGATGTCCCCGCGCATCCGCTGGCCCAGCGAGAGCTGGCGCACCGGCACGTCGAGCAGCTCGGCCAGGTCCAGCCGGTCCACACAGCGCTCCATGTTCTCCGCGAACCGCGCCGCCGGGATCCGGTACATCCGCCGCATCAGCCCGTACGAGTCCTTCAGCGGCAGGTCCCACCACAGGGTCGTGCGCTGCCCGAACACCACCCCGATCCGGTGCGCGAGGCGCATCCGCTCCCGCGCCGGGTCGATGCCGGCGACCCGCAGCTCCCCGCCGCTCGGGGTGAGGATGCCGGTCAGCATCTTGATGGTGGTCGACTTGCCGGCGCCGTTGGGCCCGATGTAGCCGACCACCTCGCCCCGCGCCACCTCGAAACTGAGCCCGTCCACGGCTCTGACCTGCCGCTTCTCCCGGCGCATCCACCCGACCCGGCGCCGTACGTCAAAGACCTTCTCGACCTCGTCCAGCGAGATCAGCGGATCGGCCATGCGGGCTCAGCTCCCCGTGCTGCGGTACGAACGGACCCCCGCGCGCCAGGCCAGCGACGCGGGGAGGAACACCGCGAAGGCCACGAGCGGGCTCGCGTACGCCACCCACCCCGGCAGCCCCAGCGGATCGGGCCGGCCCAGCACGTGCAGCGCGGGCAGCCAGTTGACGAAGGCGAGCGGGACGATGAAGGTCACCCCGCGCAGCAGGTCCTTGCCGAAGACCGTCGGCGGGTACTGGAGCATCGTGCAGCCGCCGTAGGTGAAGGAGTTCTGCACCTCCGCCGCATCTCCGGCGAGGAACTGGAACGCCGCCCCCGCCACCATCACCGCGCCGAAGATCGCCGCCCCGGCCGTGATCATCACGGGCACCAGCAGCACCTTCCCGGCCGTCCAGTGCAGTTGGTCCAGCTCCGAGACCGCCCATCCCAGCACCGCGAGGCCCTGTACGACGCGCCCCAGCCGGCGCAGCGCGAACCGGTCGGCCGCGACCTGGGCGAGCACCGGGACCGGGCGGACCAGCATGGTGTCGAGCGATCCGTCCCGGATCCGGGTGCCGATCCGGTCGGTGTTGCCGAGCAGCAGGTCGGCCAGGCCCAGGGAGGCCGAGCAGGACCCGTACAGCAGTGCGATCTCGGGGAGCGTGAAACCGCCCAGCTCGTCCACGTGCGAGAACATGATGGAGATCGCGACGAAGTCGAGGAGCGTGATCGCCGCGTTCCCCAGGGTGGAGAGGAAGAAGGACGTGCGGTACGTCATCGTCGACCGGATCCACATCGCGGCGATCAGCCCGTAGCCGCGCAGGCCCTCCACGGCCCGGTTGCGCCGGGGCGGGAGCGGGCCGTGGAGGGCCCGCTCCGGCCGGTCGCGTACGGGAGTCGTCGCCTCGGCCACCCGGTCAGCCACCCTGGACCACCACCTTGCGCGTCGCAGCCGACTGCACCACCCTGCCCAGCCCCAACAGGGCCGCCGCCCAGGCGGCCTGGAAGCCCAGCGCCCCGGCCGCGCTTCCGGCGCCCGCGCCCTCGCCGAGCAGCACGTCCATCGGCACCTGGAGCATGGCCGCCCACGGCAGGACGCGGACGAACTCCCCGAAGCCGCCGGGGAACACGGTCAGCGGCAGCAGCATCCCGGAGAAGAAGATGGAGGCGACCGTGGCCATCATGTTGATCCCGGACCCGTCCATCAGCCAGAACGCCGCCAGCCCCAGCAGGTAGCGCAGCGCGAAGCTCACCACCAGCCCCAGGCCGACGGAGACCAGGAACAGCAGCCAGCGCGCCGGGTCGGCGGGCAGCGCCAGGTGGAAGGCCAGCCCGCCCACCACCAGCGGGACCACCCCTCGGCCCAGGAGCTGGAACCCGGCCCGGCCCAGATCGCCCGCCAGCCACCACATCTGGAGGTCGGCCGGACGGTACAGGTCGACGGCGATGTCACCCGTACGGACGCGCTCCTGGAACTCCTCCTGGAAGCCGCCGCCGATCAGCGCGCCCGCGGCGAGCAGCGCCTGAGTGACCCACATGAAGGTCAGGGCCTGCGACTGGTCGTAGCCGCCGAGACCGGGCCGCTCGTCCCAGAGCGCGATGTACGTGTACGCGAGGATGAAGCCGAACACGGTGTTGGTGAACACCCCGGCCGCGGTCGCCGTCCCGTAGGTGGCGTACCGGCGGAAGCCCCCGGCCGCGACCGCCCCGTAGAGCCCGGCGCGCCGGGCTGCCGTCTCACGCACCGCACCCCTCCGTTTCCCACGTCGTTGCTGTGTCGTTCGCAGAACGGTCAAAGCGCGCGAGCTTAGTGCGGAGGGGCGATCCACGCGAACGAATTACGCCCGTCCGGAGCGGAAGCGGTGGCCATCGGGTAGACAGCATGAGGTACAGATGTGGATATTTCGTACGGCGCCGAGGAGCCCCGGAGATGAGCGACCCGTCACCACCGCCCGGCTGGACCCCTCGCGACCCCGACACACCCTCGCCCAGGCCCAGCCCTCCGGCAGCGTCTCCCCCACCAACGTCGCCCCCGGCGGCCGGGTCAGCCTCAACGTCACCGGCTGCGGGACCCGTACCGGCAAGGCCTCCTCGCGCGCCTTCGGCGACGTATGGCTGACCCCGGGCAACGCGGAGGCCACCAACCTCTTCGGCGCGGCCACCACCTCCCGCAACATCAGCGCCGGTTCACACCCCGTCACCTTCGAGTGCGGCGGCCCCGGCGGCGAGCGCGTCACCGTCGCCCTGAACATCACCCCGGGCGCGGCCCGCGGCGGGCTCGGCGGCAGCATCGATTCCATGAGCCCGGGCGAGATCGCCGCGGGCGGCGCCCTCGTCGCGACCGCACTCGGCGCCGGAGCCTGGTTCCTCCGCCGCCGCACGGGCCACGCCTAGTCCCGCACGCCGTACGCCTGGCGGGAGCGCCTGATGGTCCCGACCCGCTCGGGACCATCGGGCACTCCCGCCAGGCGTCCGCCCCCGCGAGGCTGGGTCCACGCACCGCTGCCCACAAGGAGCCCGCCATGGACCAGAGCCAGCGCCCCGTGATCGCCGCCGTGGGCGGTTCCGCGAACTCCAACGGCCCTGGAATGGGCCCTCTCCCAAGCCCTGATGGCCGGCGCACCGCTGCGCATCGTGCACGCCCGCCTCTCCACGGACACGATCGGCTCGGCGCTGTCCGGCGCCTTCGACGAGCCGCGCCGGGACGACGACCCCGTGCTCATCCGGGTCCGCGAGGCCCTCGACGGCCGCACGGGAACCCCCGACAACGTGCTGCCGGGCCTCGGCGAGGGCGCCCAGCTGATGGTTTCTCGGCTCCCGCGGCCGCGGCGGCTCCGCCAGCCCCCTCCTCGGCTCGAACGGCCTGGCCTGCGCGAGCCGCGCCGCCTGCCCCGTGGTGGTTCCCGGAGGTGGCGGTCGAGCAGTTGTCGGCGCCCGGCGACGCGGCCGGTCACCTGGTCGCCGCCTCCCAAGCCGCGGACCTGATCGTCATGGGCCGCCACCGCAAGCGCCCGCTCTCCCCCCGCCTGGGCTCGGTGACCAACGCGGTACTCCTCCACACCGACTGCCCGGTCGCGGTGTTCCCCCTGGAAGAAAACGCGGTCCCGGCCGCCGCCTGGCCACCGCTCACGGATCTCGCCTAACCCGCCGCGGCCGCCCCCCTGACGTGGATCCCGTCGAGCAGGTCCCGCGTCGCCTCGGCGATCGCGTCGACGGCGGCGGTGAACGCCTCCTGGTTGTGCGCGGCGGGCGCCCTGAACCCGGACACCTTCCGCACGTACTGCAAGGCGGCGGCCCGGATCTCCTCCTCGGTCGCCTTCTCCGGAATCGCGGGCGGACGCAACGTCTTAATGGATCGGCACATACCCCCACTATCCCGCTCCCCCACCCGAAACAGTCGGCGTCCGACCCCATTGATGTCAGCCCTGCCCGTCCGAGGTCACCGCGCCACACTTGGGTTGTGCCACCTCGCCCCCTCCTCGCGCTCCGGAGGTGAGCGCCCCTTGCACGGTGCCGGAAGCAGCAAGGAGCACGAAGGGCGCACGGAGACGCTCCTGGATGCAGAAGACCCCCCGCCGTGAACGGCGGGGGGTCTTCTCGCTGGTGGGCGCGGACGGTTTCGAACCGCCGACATCTGCTTTGTAAGAGCAGCGCTCTACCCCTGAGCTACGCACCCGTGGATGAGTGGACAGCCTACATCGAGGGCGTACCCCCCACGCAAACCCGTTCCCGTGAGGGAGAATGGACCGGGGTAGGGGCAGGGGCGATTCGGGCGCGTACGGGAGAGAGCAACTGTGACGACGGCACCCCGGCGATGGTTCGGCGGCGGGCGGGACGAGAGTCGGCGGGCGGACGCGCAGGCGGCCAAGGACGCCGCCGCCGCGGCGTTCTACGAGCTGGACACCGCGCAGCGGGATCTGCGGATCTCGATCGAGACGATCGCGGCCGCGGACGGTTCACCGGAGGCGCGCCGGGCGGGCGAGGGATTCGTCGCGCTCGGGCAGCGGATCGACCAGGTCAGCCACGTGTACATCGATGCCGTCGACGCGCACGACCTCGACCGCGCGGAGCTGGAGGCGGCCACCGCGACGCGGGCCCGGGAGGAACTGACCCGGGCCAAGGACGAGCTCGTACGGGTCAAGGGCGAGCTGGACCGGTTCGCGCAGGGGCTGCAGCCTCTGCTGGACAAGGCCGAGACGCAGCTGGCCCGGGTGGCGCCGGCCCGGGAGCGGGCCAGGGCCGCGCTCCTCGCGGCGAGCACGGCGCTGGACGACGTGCGCGGGAAGGGGATGCGGGCCGACGACCTGGCCGCCCGGCTCGCGGCGCTGGGGCCGGAGCTGACCAAGCTGAACCAGGGTGCCGGGCAGCACGGTGTGCAGGAGACCGTGCAGCGCGCCGACCGGATCCTGCGCGACGCCGAGGCCATACGGGCCGAGGCGGCGCGCCTCCCGGAGCGGGCCGCGGAGATCGACCGGCGGCTGGTGAGCCTGCGGACCCGGGCGCAGGCGCTGCGCAACCGGGCGGACCGGGTGGATCCGGTCCTCAGCGAGCTGCGCCGGCGTTTCAGCGCGGCCTGCTGGCAGGACCTCCAGCAGGTGCCGGAGCAGGCGGTACGGGATGTCGCGCAGGCCGAGGACCGGCTCGCGGAGGCCGGCCGGGCGCGCGACCAGCAGCGCTGGGCCGACGTCGCGGCGCTGGTGGAGGCGGTGCGGGTCGCACTGGACGCGACCGACGAGGCGGTCTCGGCGGCCCAGGAGCGGCTGACGCGGCTGGAGGCGGTGGCGCGGGATCCGCAGGGCGAGGTGCAGCGGACGCGGTTCGCGATCCGGGACGCGCAGCGGCTGGCCATGGAGGGCCGTACGGTCCCGGAGGCGCGGCACGCGCGCCCGCTGGACGAGGCGGTGGCCCGGGTGGACCGGGCCCTGGCCGCTCTGGAGGACCGCCACCCCGATTACTGGGCCTTCCTGCAGGAGATGGAGGCCGTACGGTCGGCCGCGCACCGGGTGGTGTCGGACATCCGGACCGAGCGGGGCCACGGCTGAGGCGGCTGAGCGCGCCGGGGTTGTCCCCGGGTGGGCGTCGGCGGATGCTGGAACGGAGCAGAGGAGGGCGCCATGGCCGCCCACGCTTCCCAGCCGTCTCGCAAGCCTCGTACATCCCGCGCGCCCCGCGCGGCCCAGGCGCCTCCCGCACCGCCTGAGTCCTACGCGCCACATGCGCTCTACGGGTGCCACGAGTCGCACGAGAACTACGCGCCGTACGTCGCCCACGAGCCCCGTCCGCCGTCCCACCCGGCGGAGCCGTCCGAGGGGATGGCGCGCCGGCTGCTGCGCCCCGTCAACGCCCGGCTCGATGACCACCTGCCCGCCGATCACAAGCTCAGCAAGGTCTACCGGGTCGGCGCGGGCCTGACCGGGCTGCTGCTGGTGGTCTTCGGGATCCTGGGGCTCATCGACCGGGTCGGCTTCTTCGACACCGGCGGGGACACGGTGCTCGCCCTGAACACCAACGGCGCGCTGAGCGTCCTGTCGATCTGCATCGGAGCGCTGCTGTTCACCGGGATGGTGATCGGAGGGAGCTTCGCGTCGACCCTCAACATCGTGCTGGGCCTGCTGTTCATCGCGAGCGGGTTCCTGAACCTGGCGCTGCTCGACACCGGGCTGAACTTCCTGGCCTTCCACATCCCGAACGTGCTGTTCAGCTTCGTGGTGGGCGTGATGCTGATGTGGTTCGGCATGTACGGGCGGGTCGGCAGCGCCCTGCCGCACGACAATCCGTACTGGCGCGCCCGCCACCCCGAGCAGGCGGCGCGGGAGCAGCGGGCACGCACCACCACCAGGAGGCCCGTCGGCCGGCCCGCCTGAGCGAGGTCTCGGCGCGAAGCGGTACTTGCCCGATCCCGCGCTTCGGCAGGCCGGACCGGCCACCGGTGCCAGGTCGGCCGCCGGTACCGGGCCGCCGCGCGGTAGACGGGAGCGGCCGGAATCAGGGATTCCGGAGCCCGGCGCAATAATTGCTAATTAACGATTACTTGTGCAAGTCTTTGCCTTGCCGGGGGGTCAAGTAGGGACCAAAGGCCCGAAAACCCTACCCGGAGAGGGGAAACGTCGTTGAGCACCGAAGCCGCGTACGCCGGCCGCGGGGTCCACAAGGCCGCAGTGGAAGAGCTGGCCCGCCGGATCTTCGACGGCACGTACGACGAGGGGGCAACGCTCGACCTCCCCCGGCTCCTGGAAGAGCTCGACGTCAGCACGACCGTGCTCCGCGAGGCCGTCAAGGTGCTCATGGCCAAGGGCCTGCTCGACGCCCGCCAGAAGCGCGGCACCTTCGTGCGCCCGCGCACCGACTGGAACCTCTTCGACGCCGACGTCCTGCGCTGGAAGCTCGCGGCCGGCGCACCCGACTGCTTCTTCTCGGACCTGCTCGAGCTGCGCCGCTCGATCGAACCGGCCGCGGCCGCGCTGGCCGCCGTACGGGCGACCGAGCAGGACCTGGCCGCGCTGGACGCGGCGCTGGCGGCGATGGCCGCGAGCGGCAGCGACCCGGTCCTGCACGTACGGGCGGACGCCGCGTTCCACCTGGCGCTGCTGACCGCCTCGCACAACCTGTTCTTCACCCAGATGTACCGGGTGATCATCCCGGCCCTCGTGGAACGCGACCGCACGGTGCACGAGGGGGACTTCGAGCACCCGCACGCGATCCACCGGGCCGTGGTGGACCAGGTCCGCGCGGGGGACGCGGACGGCGCGCACGCGGCCGTGCTCGACCTCCTCGACATGGCCCGCCGCGACCACCCCTGAGGGGGACACAGCCGTACCGCACCACCCGCAGTACCCGTAGCGGCGTCCGCAGCGCCCGTGGTATCCGCGGCACCGGCATTACCCGCAGCACCAGCAGACACGTCCTGCCATCCCCACCAGGAGAGGACACCGTCCGCAGTGAAGATCACCCGTATCGAGACGTTCACGGCCCCGCCCCGCCGGCTGTTCGTGCGCGTCGAGACCGACGAGGGCGTCGTCGGCCGGGGCGAGCCCGTCATCGAGGGGCGCGCCGAGCCGGTGCGTGCGCAGGAGCCCGTCCTCCCCGAGCGCATGCAGGCCGGCTCCGATCGGGTGAACGCCACCAACATCCCCCTCGCCCTCGCCCTCGCCCTCGGTGAACGCCTCTTCACCCGCCGGGAGTTCCTCGACCACGTCACCGACCCCGAGCCGTTCCGCTTCGACGCGTGGCGCAACCCCGTGTGGCGCCACGAAGACGGCTCGTTCGCCGAGTGGTGAGCCCCCACCACCACCCCTGGCTCTTATACACATATGACGCTGCCGACGATCCAC